>JBBDTT010000132.1:0-6377 GCA_040904285.1 Actinomycetota bacterium | reverse complement strand
CACCAGGGCGGCGCCGGCCGCGCCCGGCGCCCACGGCCTGACCCGGCCCAGGAGGCCCGCCCCGCCCTCCGCCAGGCCGAGGACGAGCAGGACGAGCGGCAGCGAGGTGTAGTCGAAGAGCCGCCGCACCCCGAAGTAGGCGGGGATGTAGAGCTCGGAGCGGTGGGAGAAGAACACCGTGAGGGCCACGATCGCGGCGCCCAGCACCCACGCGGCCGCGCCCAGCGGGCGAAGATCGCGCGGGAACCACATCGCGATGGCGACGGCCGCGGCCAGCCCGCCCACCGCGAGCCCCAGGGGCAGTGCCGCGGGCGCGCCGCCGCCGCCGGTCCTCGTCGCGCTCGCGGCGAACCGGTCGAGGGCCTCGCCGGGCGGGATCTGCCATCGCCCGGGCGTGCGGACCTGCGAGTCCGGGCCCACGCCCGCGTTGACGTACAGAGTGGGGTCGAAGCCGAACCGCCGGTAGGCCTCGTCGCCCGAGACGCCGCCCAGGCCGAGGTCGCCGCCCGAGGCGAGCAGGATCGCGATCGCTACGGCGAGCCCGGTCACCGCCGACAGCGCCGCCCGCAGCAGGACTTCACCCCGGCCGGACTCCCGGGCGAGCACCACCAGGAGGACCCCGCCGAACAGCGCCGCGGCCACCAGGACCGGCACCACGTGCATGGCCGCGGCCGTGCCGAGCAGCGCCCCCGCCACGGCGGCGTCGCTCCGCCCCGACCTGCGCACCGCGCGGATCGCCAGGGCCAGCCCGGCGAACGCCAGCATCCGTCCGAGGATCTCGGCCTTGAACGTGTCCAGGTCGGTGGTCAGCTCCGTGTTCAGCCAACGCCGGTTGGCCACGAGGAGCAGGGGCAGCATCGGCGCGGCGAACCTCAGCCCCAGCTCTCGCCCGAGGGCCCAGGCGGCGGCGGCCAGTCCCACAGCGCCGAGCCACAGGACCGCGCCCATCGCCTTCACGGCGTCCGTGCCCGCCGCGTAGGCGAACCCCGCGTTGAGGCTGTTCAACAGCACCTTGCTCGTGGTGGGCGCGAGCAGGCCTCCGTACTGCAGCGAGAACGGAGGGACCCGCCCGGCGTCGGCGATCTCCGTCGCGTCCGCCCAGTACCGCCAGGCGGTCGGGGAGCCGAAGTGCAGGTCGGCCGGCCAGCCCAGGCGCAGCACCGCGATCCCCGCGAGCACGACGAGCCCCACCCCGAGGCTCCACCGGTCCTCCCGAAGCTGATCCACCAGGGCACGCCCGTGGGCGCGGAGCCCGTCCCGACGCGACGCGACGACCAGTCCGGCGCCCGCCGCGACGGCCACCGCCCCGAGGAAGCTGGCGGCCGAGAGCACGTGCCCGACGGCCAGGAGGAAGGCCACCCCGCCGGCCACCGCGCAGCCGAGGGCCGGGACCAGGGCCAGGCGCAGCGCGAGGGGCACCCGGCCCGGCCGGTGCACCACGAGCGAGGCGGCGACACCCGGTACGAGCGCGACGAGGAGAACGCGTGCCAACACGGTCAGGTCGACGATGCGGGCCTCCTTGGGCGCCGGGCGGCCGCCGCGGTCATCGGAGCCAGGTCTTGATGATGACCTTGGTGAAGTTCCAGCCGTACCGCAGGTTCTTGGGCTTCTTGGACTCGCCGCTCGCCCGGGCCCGGATCGTGATCGGGACCTCCTTGATGCGGGCGTGCTGGCGGAGTCCCTCGACCAGGACCTCGGAGGAGGAGAACTGATCCTGCTCCAGGACCAGGTGCTTCAGGATGTCGGCGCGGATGGCCCGGTAGCCGCTCGACACGTCGGTGATCCGCGTGCCCGTGATCAGCGACACCAGGCGGGAGAAGAACAGCACGCCCGCGTGGCGCAGGCGGGACTCCTTCTCGAATTCCCCGAGCATGCGGGAGCCCTGGATCATGTCCGCCTGGTCCTCCAGGACGGGCTTCACCAGCAGGTGCATCTCGCCGGGGTCGTGCTGGCCGTCCGAATCGAGCGTGACCACGATCCGGGCCCCCAGCTTCAGCCCGATCTCGTAGCCCACCCGCTGGGCCATGCCCTGTCCTCGCTGGATGGGCAGCCGCGCCACCAGGGCGCCCGCCGCCCGCGCGACGTCGCCGGTGTCGTCCTCGCTGGCGTCGTCGACGACGACCGTCACCACCCGCAGTCCCTCGACCGTGTCGGGGATCGCCCGGAGCACCGCGCCGATGTTCTCGGCCTCGTTGTGGGCGGGCATCGCCACCACCACGCGGTCGCCCTTGGGGAGCTTCCCGGCGCTGGCCCACGCGAAGGCGTTCACGGCGAGGCCCTCCACCAGCAGCCGGAGGCTGCGCTCGTTGGCGTCGGCCTGGGCCAGGGCGCGGGTGACCGCCACGAGCAGGACGAGCACCACGAGGATCAGCGCGCCGAGGAGGCGCCGGCCCCCGCCGGCCTGGAGGCGGAACAGGTCGAAGAGCCAGTTGAACGCCCCGGGGACCGCGGCCCCCGTGATCACGCCGAGGCCGACCACCCAGGTGAGGAGCAGGTTCAGGCGGCTGACCGTGCGCCGCCGGTACCCTGCCGTGACGAACGCGATCAGGGAGAGGACGAAGACCGCGACGACGATCCGGAGCGCGAGCATCCCGGCACCTCGCCCCGTCTACCCCGAGCCGGAGCGCTCGGCGGTCACCGGGTCACGCAGGCCCTCGGTCCACGAGATCCGCGGCAGGATCGCATCGCGGTGCACGCGGTCCCGGTACTTCTCGATGACGCCGAACATCGACTCGACGAGGGTCTCGGAGAGGTAGCGAGGCTTCAGCCCGAGGTCCAGGAGCTTCGTGTGCTTGGCGTTGTAGTAGTGCTCCTCCTTCTCGGTGCGCGGGTTCGCGATGTGGTCGATGGACACGTCCAGGCCGTAGTCGGCCCCCGCCTTCTGCACCAGCTCCGCCAGCTCCATGAGCGAGAACTGCTCGGTGAACTGGTTGTAGATGCGCATCTCGCCGGCGTCGGCCGGGTTCATCACCGAGAGCTCGATGCACTGGATCGTGTCGAGGATGTTCAGGTACCCGCGGGTCTGCCCGCCCTTGCCGTACACGGTCAGCGGGTGGCCGATGACCGCCTGCAGGCAGAACCGGTTCAGCGCCGTCCCGAACGACTCGTCGTAGTCGAAGCGGTTCATCAGCCGGTCGTCCAGCTGGGTCTGGTCGGTGTGGATCCCGTACACCACGCCCTGGTTCAGGTCGGTGGTACGCAGGCCCCACATCCGGGAGGCGAAGTGCATGTTGTGCGAGTCATGGACCTTGGACAGGTGGTACATCGAGTGGGGGAGTTTCGGGAACGGCAGCGTGTCCTTGCGGCCGTTGTGCTCGACCTCGATGTAGCCCTCCTCGATGTCGATGTCCGGCGTCCCGTACTCGCCCATGGTCCCGAGCTTCACCAGGTGCGCGTCCGGCGTGATGTCCCGTATCGCGTAGAGGACGTTCAGCGTGTTCACGACGTTGTTGAACTGGGTGAACACGGCGTGCTCGCGGCTGATCATCGACCACGGCGCCGACGGCATCTCGCCGTAGTGGACGACGGCCTCCGGCTGGAAATCGCGGAACAGCCGCTCTGTCGTCGCCCAGTCGGTCAGGTCGCCCTCGGTCACGCCGATCTCCTTGCCGGAGATCTCCTTCCAGGCGTCGGCCCGGGCGGGGAGCGACCCCAGGATCGGGGTGAGGGAATCGGTGCCGGCCTCCTGATGCGCCCGGCGACGGAGGTAGTTGTCGATCGCGTGCACCTCATGGCCCTTCGCCGAGAAGTGCATCGCGGTGGGCCACCCCAGGTAGCCGTCACCGCCCAGGATGAGGATGCGCATGGTCGTCCTTTCGGCAAGGAATGCTCGTGGCGTGGGGGAAGACGGGCTGTATTGTATGGGCTCGCACGGGTGGCAGCCGGAGCGTTCCGGCGGGGTTGACCGGTCCGACAGGGCCGGGTAGTCTCCGAGGACCAGCGGCTTCCTGCCGGTCTCCGACCTGTGCGAAACTGAGTCGGCGCGCGCGCCCGAGGTCCCATGACCGATCCCAACACGGACAACCAGAGCAGGACGAGCGGCTTCGAGCTGCGCGACTACTTCCGCATCCTCTGGCTGCGGAAGTGGACCGCGATCCTCGTGCTCACCCTCGTGCTGACCTCGGCGCTCTTCCTGTCCTACCAGCAGACCCCGATCTACGAGGCCGAGGCGACCGTTCAGATCCCGCCGGACCTCACCTTCACCGGCGGCACCGTCGCGGTGGAGAAGAAGACCGACGCCATCACCGAGTCCCAGGTCGCGGCGAGCCCGCTCATGGGGTTCTACGCCTCCGAGCTCCTGAAGGGCGAGGTGCTGTTCGGCAGCCAGATCGTCATCACCGAGGAGGGTTCGACCGGAGCGGCCGTCGAGCCAGAGCCGACCCCGACCGGTTCGCCCGCTCCGGACGACGAGGCGCCGGAGGACGAGATCCCCCTCAAGGGCGAGGAGCTCGACGCCGAGCAGGTCAACGCCGGCTACGAGTTCCTCCGCGGCGTGCAGGTCCAGCCGGCCCGGCAGTCCAGCGAGCTGCTCGTCGTCCGGGTCCGCGACGAGGGCCCCTCGACGGCCCAGACGAAGGCGACCGCGCTGTCCCTCGGCTACCTGGGCTTCAAGCGCGAGCAGGCCGTCGTCTCGGCCCGGGTGGCGCTCGCCCAGCTCATCGGGGACAAGGCCCTGGCCGTCGCCGACCGCAACGAGATCATCCGCATCGCGAACGAGGGCGGGACCACGCCCAACACCACCCAGGTCGACCAGCAGATCTCCGGGCTCGAGTCGCAGATCGCCGGCGTGCAGCAGGCCATCTCGGGCGTGGCCTCCCTCGGCGACATCCTGTTCCAGGCCCGGGTCCCCAAGAGGCCCACGCTTCCGAACCACGTCCGGGACGGCGCGTTCGCGTTCATCATCGGCCTGATCCTGGGCATCGGCGCCGCGTTCCTCCGCGACTACGTGGACGACAGCCTGAAGGGCGTCGACGACGTCGAGCGCCAGTCGGGTGCCCCGCTCATCGGCGTGGTGCCGCACGTGCCCGCGGCGCGGGGCATCGGCGAGCACGCCGGCCGCAACGGCAAACGGTCCTATCTGGTGACCCTCGACGACCCGAAGGCGCCCTCGTCCGAGGCCTACCGGACCCTGCGGACGAACCTGCTGTTCATGTCCGTCTCCGGCCCGGTCGGCAAGCTCCTCGTCACCTCGCCGGTCGCCGGTGAGGGCAAGACCACGACCGCCGCGAACCTCGCGGTCGTGCTGGCCCAGGCCGGCCAGCGCGTCCTGCTGGTCGGCGCCGACCTACGCCGTCCGTCCGTCCACCGTCACTTCGGCGTCACGAACCGGATCGGCCTGTCCAGCGTGCTCTCCGGCCAGGCTTCACTCCTCGAGGCGGTCAACGACCCCGGCATCCGCGGCCTGCGGGTCATGTCCGGGGGCCCGATCCCGCCGAACCCGACCGAGCTCCTCGGTTCCCTGGCGATGAAGGACTTCCTGGACCAGGCCGCGCAGGTCACCGACTGGGTGATCCTCGACGCGCCCCCGGTCCTCGGTCTGGCCGACGCGGCGGTCCTCGCCACGCTGTGCGACGCCACGCTCTTCGTGGTCAACGAGACCACCAACCGCCGGGTGCTGGCGCACGCCCGCGACCAGCTGGCGAAGGTCCGGGCCCGTGTGGTCGGGACGGTGCTGAACAACTTCGGCCCGGCGTTCAGCTACTACTACAGCGACTACTACGCGTACACGTCGCAGTACTACCTGCAGGAGCCCGAGCAGGCCAACGGCAAGGCCTCCCGCCGGGAGCGCAAGCGTCAGGCTCGCGAGGCGGCGGAACCGGGCGAAGCCGGCTTCATCGAGGCCACCGACGGCCGCACCCCGCCCGAAGAGCGGATCCCCTCCCAGCGGTAGCGCGTCATGTCCGCGGCGCCGGGCGAGGGACGGCCCGCGCGCGTCCTGTGGGTGATCAAGGGCCTCGGTCCCGGCGGCGCCGAACGGCTGGTGGCCGACATCGTCCCGCGGCTGGACCGCGACCGCTTCGACACCGAGGTCGCCTACCTGCTCCCCTGGAAGGACCACCTCGTCCCCAGCCTGCGCGACGCGGGCGTGGAGGTGCACTGCCTCGAGGTTCACAGCCACCGAAACGTCCGGTGGCCAAGCCGGCTGGGGCGCCTGGTGGACGGCCGCTTCGACCTGGTCCACGCGCACCTGCCCTTCGCCGCGATCGGCGCCCGGTGGGCGGTCCGCCGCATCCCGGCGGCCCGGCGGCCCGCGCTCGTCTACACCGAGCACAACGTGTGGGAGCGGTATCGGGGGCCGACAGCGTGGGCCAACGCGCGGACGTTCGGCTGGAACGATCGGGTGATCGCGGTCAGCCAGGCCGTCCGTGCGTCGATGG
>JBBDTT010000131.1:0-6379 GCA_040904285.1 Actinomycetota bacterium | reverse complement strand
GACCACAGGACCTCACCCGAGGCCGTCAGCTCGTCGAGCAGCCTCGGTTCGTACCCCGGCAGGCGCGCCGGCAGGATCTGTCGCTCCAGGGCCGAGGCCGGGATCGGCGCACCCTGGAGCTGCTCGACGGCGGAGTAGACCTCGTCGATACCGGAGCGCCGCGGGCTCGCGGTGCCGAGTCCCTGCCACGCCGACGTGAACCGAGCCAGGACCTCCGCGGGGACGGGCTCCACCTCCTTGCGGAGGGCCGCCAGCGAGCGCCGCCGGAGGCGCCGGAGGACCTCGGCGTCGATCCACTCGCGGTGCGCGCCGCCGGGCCGGAACTCACCCGCGGCGACCCGCCCCGACTGCTCCAGTCGTTGCAGTACGCCGGCGACGACGGCAACGCCGAGCCCCAGGCGCACCGCCGCGTCCTGCGCCAGGAAGGGCCCGTGGGTACGGGCGTGCCGGCCGATCAGGTCACCGAGCGGGTCCTCGACGGGTTGCAGGAGCGAGTCGGGCACCCCGTGGGGGAGGGCCACGCCGAGCCCGTCCCGCATCCGCGAGGCGTCCTCGACCGCGATCCACCGCTCGTCGCCGGCGATCCGAACCGCGATGGCCCGGTGCGCGCCGCGCAGGTCTTCCAGCCACCCCTCGGCGGCCTCGGGTGCGGCGGACCTCGCCGCCACCTCCCCGGCCGAGAGGTCACCCAGCCGCAGAAGCAGGTCGTGCAGCGCGTCGGCATCCCGGGCCCGGCGATCGGGAACGAGGTGCTGCAGCTCCAGCTCGAGATCGGCCAGGGCGCCCGGGTCGATCAGCTCCCGGAGCTCCTCGCGACCGAGGAGCTCGGCCAGGACGCTGCGATCCAGGGACAGCGCCTGGGCCCGCCGTTCGGCGAGCGGCGCGTCCCCCTCGTACATGAACGCGGCCACGTAGCCGAACTGCAGGGAGGAGGCGAACGGAGAGGGGAACGGGGTGTCCACCTCCACCACCCGGATCTCGCGACGCCGGATCGCGCCCATGAGGTCCTGGAGCCCGGGGAGGTCGAACACGTCCTGGAGGCACTCGCGGAACGTCTCGAGGATGATCGGAAACGTGCCGTAGCGCGACGCGACCTGGAGAAGTCCCGCCGACTTCTGACGTTGCTGCCACAACGGCGTGCGCTGGCCCGGCCGCCGCCGGGGGAGCAGCAGCGCCCGCGCCGCGCTCTCGCGGAACCGGCTGGCGAACAGCGCGGAGGACCCGACGGCGTCGACCACCAGGTCCTCGATTTCCTCGGGCTCGAACAGGATCGAGTCGGCGGGCAACGCCTCGTCGGCCTCGGGGAGGCGCACCACGATGCCGTCGTCGGTGTACATCGTCTGGACCTCGAGGCCGGTCCGCTCCCGGACCCGGGTCTCGATCGCCTGCGACCAGGGCGCGTGCACGGGTGCGCCGAACGGAGAGTGCACGCATACCCGCCAGTCGCCGAGCTCGTCGCGGAACCGTTCCATGACGATCGTTCGGTCGTCCGGAAGGGCGCCCGTCGCCTCGCGCTGCTCCTCCAGGTACGCGACGAGGTTCCGCGCGGCCAGGTCGTCGAGTCCCGCCCGAGAGAGTCGCGCCAGCCGGTCCTCGCCGGACTTCGACCCCAGCTCGCGGACGAACGCGCCCAGGGCCCGGCCGAGCTCGACGGGACGGCCGGGGGCGTCTCCGTGCCAGAACGGCATCTTTCCGGGCTGGCCCGGCGCGGGGGTGACCAGGACGCGGTCGTGGGTGATCTCCTCGATCCGCCAGCTGGACGCGCCGAGGACGAACACCTCGCCGGGGCGCGACTCGTAGACCATCTCCTCGTCGAGCTCGCCGACGCGGGTCCCCTTCTCGCCGGCCAGGAACACGCCGAACAGGCCGCGGTCGGGGATGGTGCCCCCGCTCGTCACCGCCAGGCGGGCCGCGCCGGGGCGGCCGGTCAGCTCTCCCGTGACGCGGTCCCACGTCACCCGGGGCCGGAGCTCGGCGAACTCGTCCGAGGGGTAGCGGCCGGACAGCATGTCCAGGACGCTCTCCAGGGCGCTGCGGGGGAGCTCAGCGAAGGGGGCGCTGCGCCGGACGAGCGCTTCGAGGTCGTCCACCGGCCACGGCTCCATCGAGACCATCGCGACGACCTGCTGGGCCAGGACGTCGAGAGGATTGCGCGGGTAGCGCAGGGACTCGATACGACCGTCGCGCATCCGCTCCACCACGACGGCGGTCTGCACCAGGTCGCCGCGATACTTCGGAAACAGGATCCCCCGGCTCACCGCGCCGACGTGGTGGCCGGCCCGGCCGATGCGCTGCATGCCCTGGGCGACCGAGGCGGGGGACTCGACCTGGATCACCAGGTCGACCGCGCCCATGTCGATCCCGAGCTCGAGCGACGAGGTGGCCACCACCGCCGGCAGCCGCCCAGCCTTCAGGTCCTCCTCGATGAGCAGGCGCTGCTCCTTGCTGACGCTCCCGTGGTGGGCACGAGCGATCGGGCGGCCGGCGATCTCGTTCAGCCGCCCGCACAGCCGTTCGGCCAGCCGGCGGGAGTTGGCGAACACGATCGTCGAGTGGTGGGCCGCGATCAGGTCGTGGATCGCGCCCTCCACGGCCGGCCACACGCTGGTCCGCTCCTCGGGGGACGCGGCGAGCGGGTCGGGGACGCCGGCGCCCGGCGCCGCGAGGTCCTCGACCGGCACCACGACGGACAGCTCCAGGCGCTTGTCGCTCGGCGGGTGCACCACGGTCACGGGGCGTCCGCCGGCCAGGAACGTGGCCACCTCCTCCACTGGGCGAACGGTGGCCGACAGGCCGATGCGCTGCGCGGGCCGCTCCAGGAGGGCGTCGAGCCGCTCCAGCGAGACCGCGAGGTGCGACCCTCGTTTGGTGCCCGCCACGGAGTGGACCTCGTCGACGATCACGGTCTCGACGCCGCGCAGGACCTCGCGCGCCTGCGAGGTCAGCAGCAGGTACAGGCTCTCGGGGGTGGTGATGAGGACGTCCGGGGGGGTCCGGGCGAACCGGCGCCGGTCCTCGGCGGGGGTGTCGCCGGTGCGGACGGCCACCTCGACCACGGGCTCGGGCCGGCCCATCCGTTGTGCCGCCCCGCGCATGCCGGCGAGGGGAGAGCGCAGGTTGCGTTCCACGTCCACCGCGAGGGCCTTGAGCGGCGAGACGTAGAGCACGCGGAGCCGCCGGGATCGATCCTCGGGCGGAGGCGACCAGGCCAGGCGGTCGAGGGCCCACAGGAACGCGGCGAGGGTCTTCCCGGACCCGGTCGGGGCGACGACGAGGGCGTGCTCACCGCTCGCGATCGCCTCCCACGCGCCGGACTGCGCCTGCGTGGGCGCGGCGAAGGCGGCCTCGAACCAGGACCGGGTGAGGTCGGAGAAACGGCCGAGGGGGGAGGCCGGGGTCACGGCGTCGATCCTAGCCGCAGGCCGGGACGGACCCGCTTCCCGCTACTGGGTCGTCAGGGCCTGGACGAGCTCCCGAGCCCGCGAGGTCTCGCGGATGGCTCCCATCCGCTCGAGGTCCTCGAGCGCCGCCTCGGCCTCGGCCCGGGCCCGGGCGGGTGAGGCGGCCGCCAACGAGGTCGCCAGGTCGAGCCGCGTCCGGGCGGCCTCCCAGTCGGCCCCGAGCGACCCGAACCGGTCCAGGGCATGGCGCAGCAGCCGGATCGCGCGGTCGTGGTCGCCCGCCGCCAGCGCGGCCCGCCCCTCGAGCCGGTCGGCGAAGGCCGGGAGGGCCTCCAGGCCGTTCTGCGCGGCGTGCGCGCGGGCCTCGCCCGCGACCTTGTCCGCCTCGTCCCAGGCGGCTTCCTCGGCCAGCAGCTCGCAGCGAGCCTCGAGGATGAGTCCGGAGTTCTGACGGCGGGCCGACGGGTCCTGCTCGTCGAGGATCGTCCGGGCCCGCTCGAACTCGCCTCGCCGGGCGAGGAGCTCGCCCACCCAGGGGGCCGCGCTGAGGAGGCTCCGGCGAGTCTCGTCGGTCGCGACCGAGAGGTACCGGTCGGCCGCCCCGCGGTTCCCCATGGCGTCCAGCAGGTACGCGCCCGCGCCGAAGGCGCGCAGCGCGAACCCGGGCGGGTCGTCCCATCGGTCGCCGAGCACCTCGTTGAGCCGGGCGAGGGCCGCCACGGCCTCGTCCCACCGGCCCAGCCGGATCAGCGCCAGGACACGCCAGGACAGTGCGTGCAGCGTGACCCCCGGCGATCCCTCGGCCTGCAGCACGCCCTCGTCGGCCAGGCTGAGGCATGCCTCGTAGCGGCCGATGTGGAACTCCCCCCACGCGGCCACGGCGTACAGATCGCCCAGCTCGAACGGATCGTGGAGCTTCGGTGCGAGGGCCAGGCGGCGCTCGATCACCCGCTGCTGCGCCCCGTAGTTCCCGATCGCGAGGTGCGTGCCCGCCACCGCGTCCAGCGCCGCGGAGGCCAGATCGGGGCGGTCCAATCGAAGCGCCATCTCGACCGCCTCCTCGCCGTCGCGCCGCGCGGCGTCCTCGCCGCCGTCGCGGAGGTCGTCGGGAAACCCGAACGGCCAGAACGCCCGCGCGACGAGCAGACGGACGCGGGTCACGTTGTCGCCGGACTCGAGATTGGCAAAGCCGAGATCGATCACCTCGCGGACCTCGTCGGCCGTCGGCAGGGACTTCATCGAGCCCGGCCAGCGGGTCGGGAGGTCGGCCCGCTTGGCGCACAGGCGCGCCAGCCGCCGGCGGTCCTCGTCGGTCTCGCGGGGCTGGGCCTCGATGGCCCGGCCGTAGGTCGTCCACGCGGGCTCGCCGAGGTAGGACAGGAAGAGGGAGTCGCCGAGTCGCTCGAGGGCGCGCGAGCGCTCGCCGTCGCTCTCGGCGATGGATCCGGCCTCCTCGGCCAGACGCCGGGCCTTCTCGATCGCGAGCCGCCGCCGGGCTTCGCGGGAGGCGGTCAGCAGGTTCTCGAACGCGGCGGCGCGCAGGGACTCCCGTTCCGCGACGGAGCATTGAGGATCCTCGCGCGCCGCGCGGTAGGCCTCCAGGTAGTGGTACGCGAGCAGCTCGGCGAACTCCGCGCGGCGCTCGCCGGCCGTCGATTCGATCCAGCGCGCCACGCGTCCGTGGGCGCGGGCCCGTTCGGTCCGGGGCAGCGTTGCGTAGGCCACGTCGCGGGTCAGGACGTGCTTGAAGCTGTACTCGCGCTCGCCGCCGATCGTCGTTCCTACCCGCGCCGCGACGAGCTCCCGCTCCTCGAGCCGGGCCAGCAGGTCGTCGAGCTCGGCGGCCTCACCGTTCAGCAGCCGTTCGACGGGGCCGCTCCAGAACACCCGCCCGACGACGGCGGCGGACTGCAGGGTCCGCTTCTCGGCCGGCTCGAGGAGGTCGATCCGCGCGGCGAGGACGCCCTGGACGGTGTCGGGGATGACGACGCCCTCGATCCGGTCCGCAGCCTTCCACCGGCGGCCGACGCGCACGATCCGCCGCTCGTCGATCAGCTGGCGGATGATCTCCTCCAGGAAGAACGGGTTCCCCTCCGCCCGCTCCAGGATGCGCCCGCGCACGGACTCGGGCAGGTCCTCCACGGTCAGGAGGAACCCGATCAGCTTGCGAGCGTCCTCGGGCGTGAGGGGCTCCAGGAAGACCCCGGTCGAGTTGCGGCGGCCCCCGCCCCAGCCCGGGCGGCGCTGGGTGAGCTCGGGGCGCGACGGGCACAGGAACAGGGCCGGCCCGACCACCCGGTCGGCGAGCTCCTCCAGCAGGTCCAGCAGGGCGGGGTCGGCCCAGTGGATGTCCTCGATCACCACCACGAGCGGGCTCTGCTGGGCGAGACCGGAGAACAACGAACGCCAGGCGGCGTGCGTCTCGTGGTGGACCTGGCGGGGAGCGAGGGCGCTGAAGTCCTGGGCCGGATCCTCGAGGCCGACGGTGTACGCGAGGGCGGCCGCCGCCCGGCCCGGGTCGGGCGAGAGCCCCTCGGCGAGGGCGCGGGTTGCGTACGCCCGAACCTTCTCGAGAGCCTCGGCGGCGGAGTCGGTGTCGAGGATCTCCGCCTGCTGCTTCAGGATCTCCGCGAGGGGCCAGTAGGTCACGCCGTCCCCGTACGGGAGGCACCGCCCGCGTACGACGAGCGGCGGGTCGGTTTCGGCCTGGGACCACTCGACGAACTCGGAGGTCAGGCGGCTCTTGCCGACACCGGGATCGCCGTAGACCGTCACCAGGTGCGGCCGGGAGTCGGCCACCACCCGCCGGAACAGGCTGCGGAGGAGCTCCAGCTCGTCCTCGCGCCCGACGAGCGGTGCCCGAAGGCCGGGGATCCCTCTTTCGGGACCCTCCGGCTCCTCCGGCGAGACGAGCTGGAGCGCGATGACCGGCAGCTCCTTGCCGGCGAGCTCGAGGGCTTCCAGCTCCTTGAAGCGGA
>JBBDTT010000130.1:0-6431 GCA_040904285.1 Actinomycetota bacterium | reverse complement strand
GTTAAGCACGCCGCCAGCGTTCGTCCTGAGCCAGGATCAAACTCTCCGTAAGAATCTGCCGGCGCGCTCGCGCGAGCCCCGAAGGGCCCGAGCTCGATTGCCGCCAGGTTTTTACCGGAGCGATCGGGAAGGGCTAACGCTTTCCCCGATCCTTCCGATCCGGCCGGTTGTCCGGCTGGTTAGTACAGTTCCGCCTTCTTTCAGGATCCGGCGGCCGCGCTCACGCGCGACCCCCGGCCCCCTTCAAAGGACGGGAAGTGCTGCACTGGCTTTTGGCACACTGTTCGGTTCTCAAGGTGCGAGCCCGCCGGGAGTCTCTCGACAAACGAAAGCCGCCGGACGGATCCGGCGGCAGGATCGGAACCTGAACGCGTCAGGTCGCCGTTCCTGCCTCCATTCGCTTGTCAAACGAAGAGTGCTTCAAACGAAGACGCCCTTCTCCCCAACGGACACCAACAGGGGATGGTACACCCGGCGTTCGCGGAGCGTCAATGCGCGGACGAGGGTAGCGTTCGTGCCATCGTGATCGGTCCGTTTCGTGCTCGAGCGGGGCTCCTGGTGCTCCTGGCGAGCGTGGCCGTGGCCTGCCAGGCCGCTCCCGACCCCGATCCCCCCTCGGCGGCCGCGACCTCGCCACCCCCGCCCATCCCCCAGTTCGGCCCGGAGGCGCCCACGAATGCCGAGTGCTTCCCCGAGTCCGCGGGCACGCGCGGGGTCCCCGGCTACGTGCCCGTGCCGGCGACGGCCGTCCTGCAGGGCCCGGACCAGTACGCGGGCCCCTACGAGCCGGTGGGGACCCGCCCCAGGCGGATCGCCGGCCGGGGGTTCGCCTACGAGGTCTCCTCGCGCGTGGGCCTCGTCGCGGGGTTCTACGGCGCGTGCCTGGGGACCTACGCGACCGAGACCGAGTGGACGCGCCTGCGGGCCGAGGACCAGCACGTCCTGTTCCGCATCCCCGTGCGCGGCCGGAGCCCCGCGGTCGTGCTCATCGCGCACGACCCGGAGGGAGGCCCTACGGTCGTGGTGATCTTCACGGAGTACGAGCTCACCGCGGCGCCGAGCCCGATCCCCGCGCCGTCGAGCGCGACCGAGACGCCGGGGCCGTCGCCCTCGGCCTGACTCATCCCTCCACGCGGACGAACCGGTGGGGGCCGACCTGGACGACCCGTCCGGCGAGCTCGCCGGGGTCGAGCTCCGACGTGGGATCGGCGACGACCGCTCCGTCCACGCGCACGCCTCCCCCTTCGATCAGCCGCCGGCCCTCGGAGTTCGACTTCGCGAGGTCGAGCTCGACCAGGAGCCGGACGATCCACACCCGTCCGTCCCGGACGGCCCCGGCCGGCAGCGGACGCGACGGGACGTCGTCGGGGATCTCGTGGTCGACGTGGATCGTGTCGAACCGGGCCTCCGCGGCGGAGCCCGCATCGGGACCGTGGTACAGGGCCACGACCCGGGCGGCCATATCGCGTTTGGCCCTCGCGGGGTGGACCGAGCCGTCCTCGAGACCCGTCCGCACGGCCGCGGCCTCCTCCGCGGGGGCGCCCCCGCACAGCTCGAGGTACTTCGGGATCAGCGCGTCGGGGATGCGCATCAGCTTGCCGAACATCTCCTCGGGCGGCTCGGTGATCCCCACGTAGTTGCCCAGGGACTGGCTCATCTTCTGGACGCCGTCGAGGCCCTCGAGCAGGGGCATGGTGAGGGCGACCTGCGGCTCCTGCCCGTAGTCGCGTTGGATCTCGCGGCCGACCAGCAGGTTGAACGTCTGGTCGGTGCCCCCGAGCTCGATGTCGGCCCGCACGGCCACCGAGTCGTAGGCCTGCATGAGCGGATACAGGAACTCCATCACCGAGATCGGCCGTCCGTCCGCGTAGCGCTTGGCGAAGTCGTCGCGCTCGAGCATGCGGGCCACCGTGTAGCGACTGGTCAGGCCCAGCACGTCCTCCATCGTGAGGGGCTCGAGCCACTCGGAGTTGTAGCGAACCTCCAGGCGCTCCCGGTCGAGGATCAGCGAGAACTGCTCGAGCACCCGGGCCGCGAAGGCCTGGATCGTGGCCACCTCCAGGCGAGGCCGGGTCTCGGATTTCCCGCTCGGATCGCCGACCCGAGCGGTGAAATCTCCGACGATCAACACGGCCGTGTGCCCGGCGTCCTGGAACTGGCGGAGCTTGCGCAGGACCACGGCCCACCCGAGGGTGACGTGCTCGGCCGTGGGGTCGAGCCCCAGCTTCACCCGCAGGGGCCGCCCGAGGGCGAGCTTGCGCTCGAGCTCCTCGAGGGGGATCACCTCGGCCGCGTCGGCGGTCAGCGTGTGCGGGTCGGCGTTCGCGTGGCCCATGGCGGGCGCGATCGTACCCCCCAGCCTCCACGTTTTCGCCGCTCGCGTGCCTAGACTTGGATACTCGATGCGCCATCGGGCACCCCCTGGATCCCCCCGTTTCGCCGCGCTGCTCCTCGTGCTCGCGTTGGCCGCTTCCGCGTGCCGTCTCCCCGAGCTGACCGACGCGGAGCCCACCGAGGCGCCGCTCGCCCAGACGTCGGTCGTGTACGCGGCCGACGGGACCGTGCTGGCCACGATGCACGCGGAGCAGGACCGCACGCTGGTGCCGATCGAGGAGATCCCCGAGGCCATGCAGCATGCCGTGGTGGCGGTCGAGGACAGCCGCTTCTACGACCACCGGGGGGTCGACCTGAAGGCCGTCATGCGAGCCCTCTACGTCAACGCGACCGAGGGCGCGATCGTCGAGGGTGGCTCGACGATCACCCAGCAGTACGTGAAGAACGTGCTGACCGGCGGCGACCGGACCCTGAACCGCAAGCTTCGCGAGGCCCGCCTGGCGTGGGAGCTCGAGCAGAAGCTCTCGAAGCCCGAGATCCTGGAGCGCTACCTGAACACCGTGTACTTCGGTGACGGGGCCTACGGCGTGGAGGCCGCCGCCCGCCACTACTTCTCCAGGCCCGCCGGGGAGCTCACCGTCGGCCAGTGCGCGATGCTGGCCGGCCTGATCGCCTCGCCCTCGGACTACGAGCCGATCCGCCATCCCGACGTCGCCCTCGCCCGCCGCAACCTGGTCCTGCGCCTCATGCGCGAGCAGGGCTACATCACCCGGAGCGCGGAGGCCGACGCGGCGGCCGGCCGCCTGGGCCTCAAGCTGCCGCCCGAGTCGGTCCGGTACACGGCCCCCTACTTCGTCGACCACGTCCGGCGTGCGGTCATCGCGGACGACCGTCTGGGCCCGACCCGGGAGGACCGGGAACGGCTCCTGTACACCGGCGGCCTGCGCATCCACACCACGCTCGACCCGAAGCTGCAGCGCTACGCCGAGGAGGCCGTGCGCGAGATCCTTCCCTACGGGCAGGACCCGTACGGGGCCATGACCGCCGTGGATCCGCGCTCCGGGTACATCAGGGCGATGGTCGGAGGGCGCGACTTCTACTCCCGGAAGGACCCCGTGGCCAAGGTGAACCTGGCCACCGGCGCGGGGGCCCTCGGTCGGCCCGCGGGCTCCTCGTTCAAGCCCTTTGCCCTGGTGGCGGCGCTCGCTCAGGGGATCCCACCGTCCCGGCCCTACACGGCGGGGTCCTCGATGGCGCTGGCGCTGCCGGGGGGCGGCGTGTGGTCGGTCCAGAACTACGACGGCTCCGCGTA
Source organism: Actinomycetota bacterium (assembly GCA_040904285.1). Lineage (GTDB taxonomy): Bacteria > Actinomycetota > UBA4738 > UBA4738 > JBBDTT01 > JBBDTT01. Next base: position 2,785 of record JBBDTT010000130.1, on the reverse strand, counting down.
CGGCACGATCAGCCTGGAGCACGCCACGATCAACTCGGTCAACGTCGTGTACGCGCAGCTCGTCCGCGACCTCGGTGGCGGCGATCCCTATCTGGGGGCCCGGATCGCAAACCAGATCGCTCACGACATGGGGATCCGGAGCCGGCTGCAGGACTACCCCTCGACGGTCCTCGGCACGAATCCCGTGAACACGCTCGAGATGGCCTCGGCGTACGGGACGCTCGCCACGACCGGGGCGTACACCCCGCCGCTCGCGATCACCCGGATCGAGGACTCGGCGGGCAACGTCCTGGCTCGCAACGTTCCCGACCTGCACCAGGTCGTGAACCCGGCCGTCGCGTGGGCGACGACCGAGATCCTGAAGAAGGTCGTGGTCCTCGGCACGGGGACCGCGGCGTCGCTCGACAGGCCGGTGGCCGGCAAGACGGGGACCGGCCAGCAGTGGCGCGACGCCTGGTTCGTGGGCTTCGTCCCCCAGCTGGCGGGGGCGGTGTGGGTCGGCTTCCCGCAGGGCGGGATCGAGATGGTCGGGCCCCGCACTCGCCTGTCCCACGTCACCGGCGGATCCTGGCCGGCCCAGATCTGGCACGCCTTCATGGTCAAGGCCACGAGGGGCATGCCGGTCCGCGACTTCCAGAAGCCCGAGTTCGGCTACGTCACGGTCCGCATCGACTGGACCCGAGGGTGCCTCCCCAACCAGTTCACTCCACCCCAGGCCATCCGCGAGGTGCAGTTCCCGGCCGGGACGCAGCCCCGCGAGCGGTGCACCGAGCCCACCGAGCCGCAGCTGCTGCCCGTCCCCTCGGTGGTGGGCCTGGCGCTCGAGGAGGCCCGGGCGACCCTGCAGGCGAACGGGTTCGGCGCCGCCGTGGTCGAGGAGTACTCGCCGACCGCGGCGCCCGGCACGGTCCTCAGCCAGACGCCCGTGGGCGGCGAGGAGGCGTTCATGAACTACGAGGTGGAGCTCACGGTCGCGACCGACGTGCGTCCGCTTCCCTCGCCCGGCTCCGGCGTGCCCGACGTGGTGGGGATGCCCCGGTCCGATGCCGTGGAGGCCATCGAGTCCGCGGGCTACGTGGCGGAGATCGTGGAACAGTGGCGATGCGAGCCCCAGGCGCCGGACTGCTCCGCCGCCCCCGACCGGGTGTGGACCCAGAAGCCGGGCGCCGGCACCGAGCCCGAGCTCGGCTCGACGGTCACGATCTGGGTGAACCCGCCGGCCTGAGCCGGCCGCGGCTGGCGAAGGGGCTTCCGGCGACGACGTAGCGCCACGGGCGCTCGGTCGCCACCCGGATCCCGATCCTCGGGGTGACCTCGACCGCGTCCTCCCCCACCGGCTCGCCGCGAGACACGAACAGGTCGCCGCCGGCGACGAGGTCGGTCCCGTTCGCCTGCCGACCCACCCCGAACGCCTGCGTCAGCCGGGCCGGTCCGGCGCACACCAGCCGGACCGCCCCGGTCCCCCGGGCCGCGGCCATGGCCGCCAGGCCCTCGAGGGGCTCGGCCGCGCGGAGGAGCACGGCGCTGCCCTCGCCCGCTCGGCCGGTCACCACGTTCATGCAGAAGTGCATGCCGTACGTGAAGTACACGTACAGGTGGCCGGGCGGGCCGAACATGACCTCGGTGCGGGCGGTCGGCCCCCTGAAGGAATGGCTGGCGGGGTCGCCTTCCTGGTAGGCCTCGGTCTCGACCAGGCGCGCGACCAGCACGCCCTCCGGCGTGCGGCGCACGAGGTCGCGGCCCAGGAGATCGCGGGCGACCACGGGGGACGGCCGGGCGAAGAAGCGCCGGGGAAGCGGCCGCGGGGTCAGCGCCGGCCCTTGGCCAGGAACCGCTTCAGCTTCGCCAGGGGCCACGCGTTGATCACGTCGTCGCGGGTGAGCCAGCCGCGCTGGGCCTGTCCCACGCCGAAGCGCATCCCCTCGAGGTGGGGCACCGCGTGGGAGTCCGTGTCGATCGAGAACCGCACGCCGTGGCGGCGGGCCAGCAGGATCAGCTCGTCGTTCAGGTCCAGGCGGTCGGGATACGCGTTGACCTCGAGGGCGGTCCCGGTGCGCGCGGCGGCCGAGAACACGGCGTCGAGGTCGAACTCGATCGGGGGCCGCCGGTCGATCTGGCGGGTGGTCGGGTGGCCGATGATGTTGACGTTCGGGTGCTCCATGGCGGTGATCAGCCGGCGGGTCAGCTCGTCCTTCGACTGCGTGAAGTGGCTGTGGATGCTCGCGACGCACACGTCGAAGCCGCCGAGGAACTCCGGATCCCAGTCGACCGATCCGTCGGGCTGGATGTTGAGCTCGGTCCCGTGGAGCAGCGTCATCCTCGTCGTGGACCGCAGCCCGGCCAGGCGCCTGCGCTGCGCGAGCATCTTGTCGCGCGTCATCCGCTGCATGTAGAGGAGCTCGGCGTGGTCGGTGACGGCGTAGTACGCGTACTTGCGCGCGCTCGCCGCCTGGACCATCTCCTCGAGGGTCGCCAGCCCGTCGGTCAGGTTCGTGTGGGTGTGCAGGTCGCCCTTCAGCTGCTTCAGCTCGATGAGGTCGGGCAGCTCCCCATTCAGCGCGGCCTCGACCTCGCCCCGGTCCTCGCGAAGCGCGGGGTGGATCCACGGCATCCCCAGCCGCTCGTAGACCTCCTCCTCGGTCTCCGCCGCCACCAGGGCGTCGTCCTCGACGCGGAACAGGCCGTACTCGGAGAGCTTCAGCTTCTTGCGCACGGCCATCTCGCGGATCCGGATGTTGTGCGCCTTGGAGCCGGTGAAGTACTGCATCGCGGCGCCCCAGCACTC
>JBBDTT010000129.1:0-6489 GCA_040904285.1 Actinomycetota bacterium | reverse complement strand
GTCCTTCACCCCCCCCCGCCCCGGCGCGAACCGGGCCAGCGCCCCGGTGCGCAGGTAGTCGCCGTAGGAGAAGCCGCCGGGCAGGATCACCGCGTCGACCCCCTGCAGGTCCGCGTCGCCGTGCCAGATCGAGACCGCCTCGCCTCCGAGCGCGCGCACCGCGCGCATCGCGTCCCGGTCGTCGAGCGAGCCCGGGAACGTGACCACGCCGACCCGGGGCTTCACGCGGGCTGCTCCGCGGCCTCGGAGATCTCCAGGACCTCGCTCGACTCGATGACTGGGTTCGACAGGAACCTCGCGGCCATCTCCGCGACGCGCTCCCGGGCGGCGGCCTCGTCGGCGGCCTCGATCGTCAGCTCCACGAGCTTGCCGACGCGCACGTCGTGCACGCCGTCCCACCCGAGCGTCGGCAACGCGTCCTCCACGGCCTTCCCCTGGGGGTCGAGCAACCCCGGCTTCAACGATACGGCCAGCCGAACGCGATACGCGGTCATCCCACGCCCATTCTCGTCAGGAAGTCGCCCCACGCCTCGCCGGACAGGCGCTCGTACGCCTCGCGGTACCGGCCGGCGGTCGCCCGGGCGACGTCGGACGGGAGCTCGGGCGGCGGCGGCTCGTGGTCCCAGCCGCTCGCGTCGAGCCAGTCGCGCACGTACTGCTTGTCGAAGCTCTGCTGCGGGCCGCCCGGCGCGTACGCATCGGCCGGCCAGAACCGGCTCGAGTCCGGGGTCAGGACCTCGTCCGCCAGGACCAGCTCCCCGTCGACGAAGCCGAACTCGAACTTCGTGTCCGCCACGATGATCCCGCGCTCCCGGGCGATGTCGGCCCCGCGCTCGTACACCGTGAGGGTGAGCTCCTTGAGGCGCTGGGCGAGGCCCTCGCCGACCACCTCGGCGGCCTGCTCGAGCGAGATGTTCTCGTCGTGGCCGGTCACCGCCTTCGTCGCCGGGGTGAAGATCGGCTCCGGAAGGCGGTCCGACTCGGTGAGGCCATCGGGCAGGGGGATCCCGCACACCGAGCCGCTCTCGCGGTACTCCTTCCAACCCGAGCCCGACAGGTAGCCGCGGGCCACGCACTCGATCGGGACCATCTCGGCGCGCCGCACGAGCATGGACCGGCCGGGCAGGTCGGGCGTGTCCGCGAACTCTGCGGGGTACTCCCGCGCGTCCGCGGTGAGCAGGTGGTTCGCGACGACGTCGGCGGTCTTGTCGAACCAGAACAGCGACAGGGCGGTCAGCACCCGGCCCTTGTCGGGGATGGGAGTCGGGAGCACAACGTCGAACGCCGAGATCCGGTCGCTCGCCACCATCAGCAGCCGGTCCGGCCCCGCCTCGTAGATGTCGCGGACCTTCCCCTGCGCGAACAGCTGTCGGCTCACTCGCTCACCTCGAGCTTCTCCAATCGATCGAACACCGGGTCCAGGTTGCTCAGGTAGCGCTCGGGCTGCAGGAGCGCGTCGATCTCGTCGGCGGTGACCGAGCCCGCGACGGCGGCGTCGGCCAGGAGCGCGGCGCGGAAGTCCTCGCCGTGGTCCCACGACGCCGCGGCGGCGGCCTGCACGGCCCGGTAGGCGCCCTCGCGGGTCAGGCCCTTCTCGACCAGCGCCAGCAGGACCTGCTGGGAGAACACGACCCCCCCGCTCGCCCACAGGTTCTCGCGCATCCGCTCGGGGTAGACGCGCAGCCCTCCGAGCACGGTCTCGGCCAGGGACAGCATGTAGTCGACCGCGATCGTGGAGTCCGGCAGGATGACGCGCTCGGCGCTCGAGTGGCTGATGTCCCGCTCGTGCCACAGCGCCACGTTCTCCAGGGCCGCCTGCAGGTTGGCGCGGACGACGCGCGACAGGCCGCAGATCCGCTCGCACAGCACCGGGTTGCGCTTGTGGGGCATCGCGCTGGAGCCCTTCTGGCCCTCGGTGAACGGCTCCTCGGCCTCGCGGACCTCGGTCCGGGCCAGGTGGCGGATCTCCAGCGCGACCGCCTCGAGGGTGGTCGCGCACACGGCGAGGGCGGCCATGAGCTCGGCATGGCGATCCCGCGCGACCACCTGCGTGGACGCCTCGGCCGGGCGCAGGCCGAGCTTCCCGCACACGTACTCCTCGACGAACGGGTCGACCCGCGAGTACGTGCCCACGGCGCCGCTCACCTTGCCCACCGAGACCGCCTCGCGGGCCCGGCGGAGGCGCGTGCGGTCGCGGTCGAGCTGGAACGCGAAGTTCGCGAGCTTGTGGCCGAACGTCGTGGGCTCGGCGTGCACCCCGTGGGTGCGCCCAATCGCCACCGTGGCCCGGTGCTCCAGGGCCAGACGGCGCAGGATCCCCAGGACCCGCTCCAGGCGGGCCAGGATCAGGCCGGCCGCCTCGCCGAGCTGCAGGGCGAGCGCCGTGTCGAGCAGATCGCTCGAGGTCAGCCCGTGGTGGACCCACCGCCCGGCCTCGCCGACGGACTCGGCCACGACCTGCACGAACGCGGCGACGTCGTGGTTGGTGGTCCGCTCGATCTCCCGGACCCGCTGGATGTCGAACGCCGCCCGCTCGCGGATCGCGGACAGGTCCTCGGCCGGGATCAGCCCGCGCTCGGCCCACGCCTCGCACGCCAGCACCTCGATGCGGAGCCAGTGGGCGAGCTTCGCCTCCTCGGACCACACCGCGGCCATCTCGGGAAGGGTGTAGCGGGGGATCAAACCTTGAATCCCTCCGCCAGGGACTCCTTGAACTCGCGCAGCTTGGTGCGCATCTTCGGGTCGCCCACCGCGATCATCTGGGCGGCCAGGATCGCGGCGTTGACGGCGCCGTCGATGGCCACGGTGGCGACGGGCACACCCTTGGGCATCTGCACCGTGGAGTACAGGGAGTCGGCGCCGCCGAGCTGATCGGCAGACACGGGGACCCCGATCACCGGCAGGACCGTGCGCGCGGCGACGGCACCGGCGAGGTGGGCGGCCCGTCCGGCGCCGCAGATGATGCACACCAGTCCCCGGGCTTCCGCGCCCCGCGCGTACTCGTCCACCGCCTCGGGGTTCCGGTGGGCGGACATCACGTTGATCTCGTGGGGGATCTCGAAGCGCTCCAGGATGGCGCCGGCCTGGTTCATGACCGGCAGATCCGAGGCCGAGCCGGTCAGGATGCCGACCAATGGTGTCCCGTCAGCCACTCGCCCTCTCTCTCATGGCGCGCTCGCCGATGTCCCGGCGGTAGTGCATGCCCTCGAAGCCGATGCGGCCGATGGCGTCGTAGGCGCGGGCGCGAGCCTCCCCCAGGTCGGCGCCGAGGGCGCTCACCGCCAGGACGCGTCCGCCGGCCGTCGTCACTCTACCGTCTTTGCCCGAGGTCCCCGCGTGGAACACGACGGCGTCCGGGATCAGCCCCGCCTCCGCCAGCCCGGTGATCTCGAGGCCGGCCGGAGACGGCCCCGGATACCCCTCCGAGGCGGCCACCACGGTCACGCACGGCCGGGGGTCCCACTCGACCTCGCGCTGTCCAACGGTCCCGTCCGTGCAGGCGCGGAGCAGCTCCAACAGGTCCGACCGGACCCGGGGGATCAGCGCCTGGGTCTCGGGGTCGCCGAACCGGCAGTTGAACTCCAGGACCTTGGGACCGTCGGCGGTGAGCATCAGGCCCGCGTACAGCACGCCCCGGTAGTCCGTACCCTCCGCGCGCAACCCGGCAACGGTGGCCTGGAGGATCTCGGTCTCGATGCGCCGCCACGTATCGGGGTCCACGGCGGGAACGGGGCTGTAGGCGCCCATCCCACCGGTGTTCGGTCCGGTGTCCCCCTCCCCCACGCGCTTGTGGTCCTGCGACGGGGCGAGGGCGACGACGGTGCGCCCGTCGGTGAGCGCGATGGCCGAGACCTCCTCGCCCTCCAGGTGCTCCTCGATGACGACCCGTCCGCCGGCCTCGCCGAAGGCCCGGTCCACCAGGCAGGCCCGGATCGCGGCCTCGGCCTCGGCGAGCGTCTCGGCGATGATCACCCCCTTGCCCGCGGCGAGCCCGTCCGCCTTGACGACGTACGGCGCCTCGAGCTCCTCCAGGTACGCCCGGGCCTTCGCGGGATCCATGAAGTCCGCCCCCCGGGCGCCGGGGATGCCGTGGCGGGCGCAGACCTTGCGGGCGTACGCCTTCGAGCCCTCGATGAGGGCCCCGTCACGCGCCGGGCCGAAGACGGGGAGCCCCCGGGCGGCGAGCTCGTTCGCCAGCCCGGCCACAAGAGGGGCCTCGGGTCCGACGACGGTCAGGTCCATGGACTCGCGCTCGGCGAAGTCGGCGAGCCCGCCGACGTCGCCGGCCGAGATCGACACGCACCGGGCCAGCTCCCCGATCCCGGGGTTGCCGGGGGCCGCGTAGATCCGCTCGATCGCGGGGCTCTTCGCGAGCGCCCACACCAGCGCGTGCTCGCGCCCGCCCCCGCCGACGACCAGGACCCTCACGACGGCCCGCTCACCCGCAGGCTGGCCTCGCGGTCGGGGCCGACGGAGACCACGTCCACCGGCACCCCTCCGAGGGCCGCGATGCGCTCCACGTACGACCGGGCCTGCGGCGGCAGGTCCCCGAACGCGCGCGCCTCGCGGAGCGAGCCCGCCCACCCCTCGGCCTCCTCGTAGACCGGCTCGGCCTTGTGGATGATGCTCTGGTGCGGGGGGACGTCCTCGTAGGTCTCCCCCTCGTAGCGATAGGCGACGCAGATGGAGAGCGTCTGCAGGCCCGACAGGACGTCGAGCTTCGTCAGGAAGACCTCGGTGAGGCCGTTGATGCGCGCGGCGTAGCGCAGGAGCACGGCGTCGAACCAGCCGCACCGGCGGGGGCGCCCGGTGGTCACCCCGAACTCCTGGCCGACCTCGGACATCTGGCGCCCGGCCGGGCCCTCGTCCTCGGTGGGGAAGGGTCCGGCCCCGACCCGGGTCACGTACGCCTTGGTCACCCCGATCACCCGGTCGACCTCCTTCGGCCCGAGGCCCGAGCCGGTGAGGGCCCCGCCCGACACCGGGTTCGACGACGTGACGAACGGATAGGTCCCGTGGTCCAGGTCGAGCAGCGTGCCCTGGGCCCCCTCCAGGAGCAGCCGCTTGCCCTCCCGAAGCGCTCGGTACAGCAGGCCCGAAGTGTCCGCGATGTGCGGGGCCAGGCGGTCGAGGTAGCCCAGATACGCCTCCACGATCTCGTCGGCCTTGAGCGGCATCCGGTTGTAGACCTTGGTCAGGACGGCGTTCTTCTCCTTGAGGACCAGGTCGAGCTTCTCCCGGAAGATCTTCGGGTCGGTGAGGTCCTGCACGCGCAGCCCGATCCGGGCGGTCTTGTCGGCGTACGCGGGCCCGATCCCCCGCTTGGTGGTGCCGAGGGCCGCCTTCCCCAGGTGGCGCTCGGTGACCCGGTCGAGCTCCAGGTGGTACGGCATGATCAGGTGGGCGTTCGTCGAGATGAGCAGCCGGGAGGTGTCGATGCCCTGCGCTTCGAGCTCGTCCATCTCCTGCAGGAGCACCGCGGGGTCGACCACCACCCCGTCGCCGATCACGGGGACGATGTGCGGATACAGGATGCCCGAGGGAATCAGGTGGAGCTTGAGGGTCCGCTCCCCCGCGATGACCGTGTGCCCGGCGTTGTTGCCGCCCTGGTACCGGACGACGTAGTCCATCTCGTCCGCGAGCAGGTCGGTCGCCTTGCCCTTGCCCTCGTCGCCCCATTGGGTTCCGACGAGGATCGTCGCCGGCATGCTTCCTCCCCGCTCGCATGAGAACGGGGGGCCCGCCGGGAGCCCCCCGTTCCTCGAAGACGGCCCGTCTAGCGCTCGATCCGGAACTTGATCCGGACGTGCGTGTGGTACTCGGCGATCTGGTCGCCGTCGACCGTCGCCGACGTCTCGAGCACCTCCATGCCCTCGATCCCGCGGAGCGTCTTCCCCGCCTCGGCCAGGGCCTGCTGGGCGGCGTCGCGCCACGACTCCGGCGAGACCCCCACCAGATCGATCGTCTTGATGACGGCCAACTGTCCTCCTTCCGATGTCGGCGCCTGGGAACGAACGACGCCGCAGACGGGATTCTAGGAAGCCGCGCGCTCTGCGCTCAACCCTGGCCCACCGCCGTGTCGACCTGTTCGGCCCACGAGGCGTTGTGAATGGCCCGGCCCAGGAACCGCTCGCGGGCGAACCGGAGGTAGTCGAGCGAGCGCAGCGCGACGCGATATCGCGCGAAACGACCGCTCTGGATCTCCTCCTCGCTCGCGTAGATCGGCTCGCGCCGGAAGTTCAGCGCCAGGATCGCCCGGTTGATCCTGGCCATCGACGCCGCCACCTCGTCCGGCGCCGTCCGGTAGAGATACGTGGCGTGCCCCGGATCGCTGGTGACCTCGTGGGCGATCGCGTTGCCCTTGTTGAGCACCGGGGCGAAGAACCACAGGTGATGCTTCGCCTTGGTCTCGCTGGAGGGGTCGGGGGGTCCGTCCACCTGGTCGGCCGGCGGGGCCCCCCGCCCCCGCAAGTCCCCGCCCACCCCCCG
>JBBDTT010000128.1:0-6588 GCA_040904285.1 Actinomycetota bacterium | reverse complement strand
TTCGGGTAGTGGGGCCGGCCGGGGGCCCGGCAGGCCGCCTGTAGATCGGAGTTGTAGAGGATCCCCAGGCGGCCGCCGAGGTCGAACAGGCCGTGGAGCACGTCCGCGCACGCCCACGCGTCGTCCAGGGCCCGGTGGGTGGGGCGATGCGGCGTCCGGAAGTACTCGGCGAGCGTGACCAGGCGACAGTTCCGCACGTCCTGGCCCACCACGCGGCGCCCCAGCTTCGCCGTGCAGACCGGCGGCCCCGGCAGCAGCGGGTAGTCCAGCCGGCGCAGCCCCTCGTTCACGAACGAGAAGTCGAACCGCGCGTTGTGGGCGACGAACACGGCGTCGCCGATGAACTCCACCAGGCCGGGCAGCACGGCCTCGATGGGGGGCGCGTCCCGGATCGTGAGCTGGTCGATCCCGGTCAGCCACGTGATGGCCGGAGGGATCGGGACGCCGGGGTCCACCAGGGTCTGGAACTCGCCGAGGACCTGGCCCCCCCGGATCTTCACCGCCCCGACCTCGGTGATCGCGCACGTCCGCGGCGAGCCGCCCGTCGTCTCGAGGTCGAGGGCGACGAAGGTCACCTCGGACAGGGGTGTCCCGAGGTCCTCGAACGAAGCCTGTTCGATGCTGTTGGGGGGCATGGCTCCTCCTCGAGGGGAGGGCCGCGCCGGGGGATGCTAGCTCGAACGTATGTTCGAAGTCAAGCCGGGGGTTTCAGCGAAGGACGTCGAGGCTGATGACGTCGCCGACCACGCCGTCCCGGAGGATCCACGCGACCGCGGCGCAATTCCTCCCGTCCTCCCCGGCGTGGGTGGTGATCACGATGTCGCCGAAGGGCAGGGACTCGGCGCGAGCGCACTCCTGCTTCACGGATTCGATGAACAGGCGCCTGATCTCCTCCCGGCCCTCGACCACTTGGCTGGGCTCGCCGTTCGCCGAGAACAGCGTCCAGGTGGCGTCCTCCGCGAGAAGCTCCGCGGCGGCATCGAACTCACCCGCGGCGACCGTCTCGTATCCACGATTGACCACCTCGAGATTCCGGGCCGCTCGCTCGCGGTCGAACCCCTGGGAGCCGGGGAGGACCGGCCCCGGTGGAGTGGAGGACCCCGGTGCGCCGGTGGCGCCGCCTTCGCCCGGTGTGGGCGACGTCCCTGCAGACTCGCCAGGGCCGTCGTCGGCGCACGCGACCAGGGCGCCCGCCGCGGTGGCGAGGAAGGCCGCGGCTCCTGCTCGCTGAAGCAGGCGGCGGCGCGTGACGCCGTGGTCGGGGTCGGGGTCGTGGTGATCGGCTGGATCGGTCAATGCGCGCCTCTTCGTCAGGTCTGTCGGACTCTAGGAGGGGGCGACCCCGAACGCAAGACCGGCTGTGGTCCTACGTTCCGCTCAGGTAGCCGTCGCGCGCAACTCCCCGCTGGAGCTTTCCCGATGACGTCTTCGGCAACGTCCTCGGCGGTACGAGGACGACGTCGTGCGGAACGACCCCGACCGCGTCTCGCACGCACCCCGCAATCAAGTCTCGAAGCCGCGTGTCGCCGTGCTCATCGCGGGTCTCGGCGATCACGACGACAGCCTCGGTCTGGGCGCCGGCGACCGAGAACGCGACGACGTTTCCGGGCCGAACGCCGGCGAGCCGGCCAACGGGGTGTTCGATCTCCTCCGGGTGGATGTTCCGCCCCGCGACGATGATCAGGTCCTTCCTTCGTCCGCATACGATCAGCTCGCCGTCGGCGACATACCCGAGGTCGCCGGTGTGGAGCGACCCGTCGTGGAAGACCTCCTCGGTGGCGCTGGGACTCCCGAAATACCCCGACGTGACCGAGGGACCCTCGACCACGATCTCACCGACATGTCGCTCGGAGGCGGGACGTCCGTCCTGGTCGCGGATCCAGACGCGGTTCCCGGGGAGTGGCCGCCCGACGCGTACCAGTTCCCGCGCCTTCCCGGTCCCCCCGGGCGGAACCGCGCTGAGCCGGTGCGCGAGCGCCCCGTGATCGACGACGTCCGTTCTGAGCCCCTCCCCGGGCGCGGGGAACGTCACCGCGAGTGTGGCCTCGGCGAGACCGTACACGCAGAACATCGACCGCTCCGAGAGCCCGTGCCTCCCTGCCGCCGTAGCGAACTCTCGTACCACCCTCGCGTCGATCGGCTCCGAGGCGCTCAGCGTCACCCGCGCTGCGGAGAGGTCCAGCCCGGCGTCGGCACCCACCATCTTCGCGGTGATCGCGTAGGCGAAGTTCGGCGCCGCCGTCACGGTCCCACGAAAGGCGGACATCAGGCGCATCCACGTCCGCGGATCGTTCGCGAACGTCGAAGATGGGGTCACGACGAGCTCGATGCGGCGCGCCAACGGCAGCGCGAACAGCCCGATCAGTCCCATGTCATGGAAGAGGGGGACCCACGACACGAGCACGTCCGGTGGACCGAACCCGGCAGCTCGAACCATCTGCTCGATGTGTGCCACCAGGCAACCGTCGGTCACCGTGACGCCGCGCGGATCCGAGGTCGAACCGCTCGTGTACTGGATGATGGCGAGCGAGTCCGGGGTCCGACCAGCAGCCTCCAGCCGTGCATGCCGGACCCGGACGCGCGAGGGGTCGACCGAGTCGAGGGCGCGCACCCCGGTGGCCTCCGTGACGGCTTCGAGTGCACCCACCCAGGGGCTGGCGGCCAGCGTGAGGTCCGGCGCGCAGTCTCGGAGACGAGCCCTCGCTTGGTCGGTGAACGCAGCGGATGCGCTTCCGCGCGGGGGAAGTGGCAGCAAGGTAACGGCCCCGCCGGCGACCCAGGTTCCGGCGATCGCGCGGAGCATGGCGAGAGATGTGTCTCCCACGAGGGCCACCCGCGATCCCGGGCCGACGCCGAGGGACTGCAGGCTCGCGGCGACCCGCTCGGCTTCCTCGAGGAACCGCTCCCAGTCCAGCCGTTCGGGGCTCGTTCCTTCGACGACGGTCAGGCCCGATCCGGCGTGCCGCCTCGACCGCAGGGCGGTAAGGAAGTCCGTCGAGCTGGGGAGCGCGGTCTCTGACGTTGACTCGATGGCGGATGGACTATAGGACTCGTTGCGTGACCCGTGCGCTCGAGGAACCTCCGCCGTTCGACGCTCCCGCCCGGGGCGAGGTGCACGTCTGGTGGGCAATTGGGACGTCGCCTCCGACCGGGGTCACGGTCGATGGCCCGGACGCCGGATGGCGGTCGCGATCGCAGCCCCCCCGCGCTGCGGCCGAACGGGCGCACGGAAGCGCTCTGCGCGACGAGGTCCTGGCCGCGTACCTGGGACTGAGCAGGCACGAGGTCCCAGACTTGATCCACCGCCGTTGTCGCCTCTGCGGGAGCCGGACCCACGGGAAGCCCCGCCTGGGTGGACGGGAGGCGTCCCGGCTCGGGTTCTCCCTGTCACGGTCCGCGGGACGCGTGGCCGTCGCGGTGTCTTCCGGTGCCGACGTGGGGGTGGATCTGGAGGCGGTGCGAGACTGCTTTGATCACCTTCAGGTGGCTCGTCGCTGGTGTACCGAGACGGAGCTCGAGGATCTGCGGTCCCTCCCTCCCGAGCGTCGGGCCGGGGGGTTCCATCAACTGTGGACGCGGAAGGAGGCGCTGGTCAAGGCATGGGGTGTCGGGCTCGGCATGGAACTCGGGAGTCTGGGGATCGAGCGCGGAGGCGTGCGGAGAAGTGTCGGGCTGGGGATCGGGGGGCCGTGGAGCGTCGCTGACGTGCACGTCGAGCCGGGCTACCGTGGCGCCGCCGCGCTGGAGGGACCCTCCTTGACCGTGCGAACCTTCGTCCTACGACCCGGCGCCGTGTCCTCCCGAGGGGCGCCCCCGGCCGCGCCAGGCCTGGCTCGCGCCGCGCATCAACGTTGCACTGAGGCGTTCGAGATCGGTATCCGAGAGTCGGGACGGATCCTGGAGGGCACCCAGGGCGGCTTCGAGTTCGTTCGGAGCGACCTCGAGGTCGGCAACGCGGGCCAGCGCACGCACCGAACGCTCTTCGAACACCTGGACGGGGCTGATGGAGATGCCGACCTCGGCGGCGTTCGCCGCGATCCGCATGCTGCGAAGGGAATCGCCACCGAGCTCGAAGAAGTCGTCGTCGAGCCCGACCTCGGTCTCGAGCACGTCAGACCAGATCAGCAGGAGGATCTGTTCGAGCTGATCGACCGGGTGCGGGGGGGTCACCGGTGAGACTGGGGAGGCGGCCCGGCGCTACGCGACGCGGCGCATCAGGCGCCGGCGTTCCTGCTCGGTGGTGCCGCCCCAGACGCCGTAGCGCTCGCCGTTCTGGATGGCCCACTCCAGGCAGATCTCGCGGACCGAGCAGGCGTTGCAGTAGGACAGCGCCAGCCCGGCCTCCTCCTCGGAGGTGGGGAAGAAGACCTCGGGATCGAGGCCGTAGCAGGCCGAACGCTCCTGCCACGCGTCGGGGGGCGGGACCTGCTCCTTGCGTTCCTTCTCGACCTGCTCGTCGATCATCCTGTCACCCATGTTACTCGGCGGTAGGTTATGCAGCCAGGGGTGGTTCGACCGATTCGAACCTTCCTGGGCGGGAAAGGCCGCCGGCGATCACCGGCCCGACTGACGCCGGGTCACCCTACAACAGCCCGGGCCCCGGACGCCAGACCCAGTTTTCCGACAGAATGCCGCGCGTGTCCGACCGCGCTCTGGTTCGCTTCCGCTGCGCACAATGCGGGAATCTGACCCGATTCGACGTGCTTGAAACCCGGCGCACCCAGGCCTACTGGCATTTCTCGATCGACGGCGAGCTGACCGTGGAGGAGGAGAACGTGCTCTCGGCGGACCGCGAGCGCGTGACGTGCCGGTGGTGCGGCTCGAGCGAGGACGTCGAGGAGGTCGAGCTCGATGGCTGAGGGGCCCCTGGCCGGGGTCCGCGTCCTCGATCTCAGCCGGCTCCTGCCCGGCGGCTACTGCACCCTCCTGCTCGCCGACATGGGCGCGGACGTCGTGAAGGTCGAGGAGCCCGGCAAGGGCGACTACCTGCGCTGGAACGCCCCCTCGGTGGGGGAGTACAGCGCGGCCCACCGTGCCCTCGGTCGAGGGAAGCGCTCGATGACGCTCAACCTGAAGTCGCCCGAGGGAGCGGACATCCTGCTGCAGCTCGCCGAGCGGGCGGACGTGCTGATCGAGTCCTTCCGCCCGGGCGTGATGGAGCGCCTCGGGGTGGGGTGGACGGCGCTCGCCGAGCTCAACCGGCGCCTGGTGTACTGCGCCATCACCGGGTACGGCCAGGACGGCCCGTATCGCGACCGGGCGGGACACGACATGAACTACCTGGGATACGCGGGCCTGGCCTCGATCACCGGGCCGCGGGAGGGTCCCCCCGTGATCGCCGGGGTGCAGATCGGCGACATGGGCGGGGGTGGGATGCTCGGCGCCGTCGGGATCCTCGCCGCCCTGTTCGATCGGGAGCGAACCGGCCGGGGGCGGTTCGTGGACGCCTCGATGATGGACGGCGCGTTCTCGTGGCTGTCGATCCACCTGGGCGCGTTCCTGGCCTCGGGGGTCGTGCCCGGGCCCTCATCCATGCATCTGTCCGGCGCGCACGCCTGCTACCGCGTGTACCGGGCCGGTGACGGTAAGTACCTCACGGTCGGCGCGCTCGAGCCGCAGTTCTGGCGGGCGCTGTGCGAGGCCCTCGGCCTGCCCGAGCTCATCGACCAGCAGTTCGGCTCCCTCGAGCACGGCGACGAGGTGGCGGCGCGGCTCCAGGCCGTGTTCGAGACGCGCTCGCGCGACGAGTGGGTGGCCGCGCTGGAGGGCCTCGAGGTGTGCGTGGGGCCGGTGAACGACCTGGCCGAGGCCGTCGAGGACCCGCAGGTCCGGGCGCGGCACCTGGTCGCCGAGATCGACGGCCAGGCGGTCGGTCCGGGCCCGGCGGTCAAGTTCGACCCTCCGGCGGACCCGGCGTTGAAGCCCGCACCGGGCTTCGGGGTGGACACGGCGGATGTGCTCGCCGAGATCGGCGTCATCGACGACGAGCTCGCCGGCCTGCGGGAGCGTGGCACGGTCTGAGGCACGTGTCAGAGGCGGTCGCTACCGTGGGCAGCCACCGAGCCAAGGAGGCCTCCCCCCGTGATCATCGACTGCAACGACTGCACCATGCAGCACACCAAGCAGTGCGAGGACTGCGTGGTCACCTACATCCTGAAGGGCCCCGGCGAGACGGTCGTGGTGGACGGCGACGAGGAGCGGGCGCTGGACGAGCTGGGCCGGGCCGGGCTCGTTCCGCTGCTCCGGTTGGTCCCGAAACCGCCCCCGGATCGGCTGGCCGACGCGGGGTGAATATGCTCGGGCTCGTTGCCCCGGGCTGTCCGGAGCGCCACAATTCGTCGGTAGTCCTCGTTCACGATCCGGAGTGGTCCCTTGAAACGTCTGTATCTCGTCGGAACGACCGCCGACAGCAAGCGCCTGGTGCTCGCGAAATCCACGGGCGCCAAGTTCGGCTCGTTCGTCGTGCCGATCACGCCCAAGCTCAAGAGGATCTTCCGCGAGCTCGAGGAGGGCCGCGCGGAGAACCTCCGCGACGCCGGACCCGAGGAGGAGCCACCGGCGACCGCGGCCGCGGCCGCCGCCTCGAAC
>JBBDTT010000127.1:0-6606 GCA_040904285.1 Actinomycetota bacterium | reverse complement strand
ATCTGCCCAGACCCGGATCGAGGACAGGTCGTAGTCCTCGATCCCCGCGTCGAGCAGCATCCGGTACATCGCCGGCGTCCCGGACATCATCGTGGCCCGGTAGGTCTGGACCGCGGCGAGGATCCCGGCGGGGTCGAACCTCGACATGAAGAATGCCGGGGTGCCCGTCGTGAGCTGCGCGATCATCGCCGCGTAGCCGCCGGCGTGGGCCACGGGCATGACCAGCAGCGAGAGCTGCCGCGGCATCCGGGGCGACATCGCGAACATCCGGCCGTGGTAGCGCAGGAACACCATCGAGCCGGCCTGGGTGATCATGGCGCCCTTCGGGAACCCGGTCGTCCCGCTCGTGAAGAACAACAGCGCGACGTCCTCCTCGGAGGCGGGCTCCACCGGCGGGACGAAGTCGGGGGCGTCCACCATGAGCTCGCTCAGGGCGGTGACGCCCTCGGGCAGCGGCCCCTCGCCGACCATCGCCCACGTCTTGACGCTCGGCACGCCGGCCCGGTCGCGGATCGTCGCCTCGAACACGAGGGGGTCGCACACCAGGACCTCGACGCCGGCGACCTGCACGATGTGCTCGATCTCGTTCGGCCGGAGCATGAAGTTCATCGGGACGGGGATGGCGCCGATCTTGCCGGCGGCGAAGTTCACGAAGGCCATCTCGATGCGGTTCATCGTCACCAGGCCGACTCGGTCGCCGCGCCCGACGCCGAGGGTCCGCAGCGCGTGCGCCATCCGGTTCACCAGGCGGGCCACGTCGCGGTAGGACAGGATCTCGCCCTCGAAGCCCGGGTAGCGCATCGGCGTGTCCAGGGCGAACGCCGTCCGTGGGCCGTACAGGTCGGCCAGCCGGTCGATGAAGTTCGCGTAGCTCAGCCGGTGCCGCTCGGTGATGAACGTGCGCCGCCGGGCCGCCCAGGCCGGCTCTGTGTAGTCGAGGGCCAGCGGGCCTCCGGGCCGGTCGCGGTCGCCGCTCGGGCTCAGCGACCCTTCCATTCGGGCTTGCGCTTCTGGGCGAAGGCCAGCGGGCCCTCCCGGGCGTCCTCGGTCATGAACACCTGGGCGGCGAGCTCGAGCTCCTGCTCGAAGGCCTCCTTGAGCGGCAGGCGCAGCGCCGTCAGGACCGAGCGCTTCACCGCCTCGATGGCCAGGGGGGCGTTCTCCAGGATCGTCTCGGCGTAGCGGCGGGCCTCGGTGAGGAGCTCGTCCCGGGGCACGACCTTGTTGACGATGCCCATGCGGAACGCGGTCTCGGCGTCGACGCGCTCGGCCGTCAGCAGGATCTCCATCGCCCAGGGGAACGGGATCTGGCGGGGCAGCCGAACGGTGGTGCCGCCCCCGGGGAACAGGCCGCGGCGCGGCTCGACGACGCCGAACGTCGCGTTCTCCGAGGCGACCCGGATGTCAGTGCCCATCAGCATCTCCATCCCTCCGGCCGCGCAGATGCCGTTCACCGCCGCGATCACCGGCTTGAACAGGTCGAACTCGCGGAGGACCGCGACCAGCCCGGCGTCGGCGGGGATGTCGGACGTTCCCGCGGCCAGCTCCTCGACGTTGTCCGTGACCATCGGGACGAAGCTCTTCAGGTCGGCGCCGACGCAGAACGATCCCTCGACGCCGGTGATGATCGCGACGCGCGCCTCGGGGTCGTCCCGGAAGCCCGTCCACGCCTTTGCGAGCGCGCCGAAGTGCGGCAGGTCGAGGGCGTTGCGCCGCTCCGGGCGGTTGATCGTGATCGTGACGATGCCGCCGTCCTTCTCGACCTCGATGGGCACTGGCTCCTCCGTTCCGTTCGCGTGAGGGTCGCCGGTATGCTGCGGCTCCGGCAGCCATCATCTTCACGGGAGGCTCAATGGTCGACAAGTCGATCGTCGGCACCGTCATGGGGACGACGGTCTTCCCCATCGAGCGCGGGAAGATCCGCGAGTTCGCGACGGCGATCCTCGACGACAACCCGCACTACCAGGAGGAGGCGGCGCCGATCATCCCTCCGACGTTCTCGATGACCCAGGCGTTCTGGCCGCGCAAGACGGACGGCCCGCCCCCGAACCTGGGACTGAACTACGCGCGCGTCCTCCACGGCGAGCAGGAGTTCGAGTACCTCGCGCCGATCCGGGCCGGCGACACGATCACCGGCACGACGAGGGTCACGGACGTGTACGAGAAGGAGGGCAAGCGCGGCGGGACGATGGCGTTCGTCGTCATCGAGACCGACTGGCGCAACCAGGACGACCAGGCCGTCCTCGTGACGCGCCAGGTCCTGCTCGAGACCTCGAAGCCCGCGACGGAGGGGAGCTGAGATGGACCGGCACGAG
Source organism: Actinomycetota bacterium (assembly GCA_040904285.1). GTDB lineage: Bacteria > Actinomycetota > UBA4738 > UBA4738 > JBBDTT01 > JBBDTT01. The sequence goes on along the minus strand of JBBDTT010000127.1, from coordinate 4,291 downwards.
ACCCACTTCGAAGACGTGGAGGAGGGCGACGCCGCGCCGGAGTGGAAGGTCGAGGACCTGAACCGCACCATGTTCGTGCGCTACGCGGGCGCGTCGGGCGACTTCAACCCGATGCACCACGACGACGCGATCGCCCAGAAGGTCGGGTACCCGAGCGTGTTCGGTCACGGGATGTTCACGGCCGGGACGCTGTCGCACTACCTGACCGACTGGCTGGGCGTCGGCAACCTGCGGAAGTACGCCGTGCGGTTCCGAACCCAGATCTTCCCCGGCGACACGCTGACCTACGGCGCGACGGTCACCCGCAAGTTCAAGGAGGGCGACGAGAGCCGTATCGACTGCGAGCTCTCGGTCGTGAACCAGAAGGGCGACGTCGTCGTGGCCGGGACCTGTACGGCCGCGCTGCCCACCCGGGGGTGACGCCCTGAGCGGTCCGGCATCGCGGGGGTGGGGAGCCGGGTCCGAGCCCGGCGACTTCTACCGGCCGGAGATCCAGACCCTGGCGCGCGAGGAGATCCGCGCGCTCCAGGAGTCGCGCCTGCGCGAGCTGATCGCGCGGGTGTTCGACCAGCCGGTTCCGTTCTTCAAGCGCAAGCTCGAGGCCGCCGGCATCGGGCCGGACGACGTGAAGTCCCTGGAGGACCTCCGCCGCGTCCCCACCACGACCAAGGACGAGCTCCGGGCGTCCGAGGCCGAGCATCCCCCGCTCGGCGACTACCGCGGGGCGCCGCTCGAGCGGGCCGTGCGCCTGTCCACCTCGACGGGCACCACGGGGAAGCCGACGATCATGCTGTTCACGCCGCACGACCTGGAAGTCGAGTACGACGCGGCGGCTCGGATGTTCTGGCGGCAGGGCTATCGCCCCGGGGACGCCATCACGCACGCCCACCCCGGCGGGCTGTACGGCGGCCAGGCCCTGCTGGGCGGAGCGATCGAGCGCTTCGGCGCGCTGAACATCGCGGTCGGCCCGCCGACCTCGAAGGCCGACGCCGAGCGGGCCATCGAGCTCTGGAAGGAGCTCAGGCCGAAGGGGTACGAGATGTTCGGGCCGCCCCGGCACCTGTTCTGGGACACGGCGATCGAGATGGGACTCGACCCGCGAACCGACCTCGGGATGCCCGAGCCCGAGGACGTGGTGCCCTGGCGGACCTTCTCCGCCGGCATCGAGTGCTTCGCCTTCCTCGGCTCGTCCTGCGGGCACGCGCCGGGAGCGCACCTCGGCGAGGACGAGGCGATCGTCGAGGTCATCGATCCGGCGACCGGCGAGCCGGTCCCCCAGGGCGAGCGCGGCCACGAGGTGGTCACGACCCTCACGAAGGACAACTTCCTGCTGCGCTACGACCTGCAGGACGTGGTCCGGGTGGACGCGAGCGGCTGCCCGTGCGGCGAGACCCACGCCCGCGGCTTCTGGGACGGACGGGCCGGCGACGTGGTGCGGGCGGGCGAACGCGAGTTGCTGCCGATCGACGTCAGCGAGGCACTGTCGGACGTCGAGGAGGTCAGCCGGCCGGCCCTCGAGTTCCAGATGGTCAGGGGCGCCGACCCGGGCGCGTTGCGGCTGCGCGTGGAGACGCCCGATCCGAACGCGACCCTCCGCGCGCGCGTGGCTGGACTCCTCACCGAACGCCTCGGCGTTCCGGCCGAGGTCGACCTGGTCGAGACCGGATCGCTCCCCCGCCCGGCGTACAAGCCCGCCCGGGTCGTGGACGAGTAGGTTTCGGGCATGGCCGAGACCTTCGAGACGCTCGCGTACGAGGAGGCGAACCACGTCGCGTGGGTGACCCTGAACCGGCCCGAGGTCCACAATGCGTTCAACGTCGCCATGCAGCGCGAGCTCCGAGACCTGTGGCGCTCGCTCCGCGACCGGGACGACGTCCACGTGGTGGTCCTGACCGGGGCCGGCGACAAGGCGTTCTGCACGGGGATCGACCGCTCCGAGATCCTCGACGGGGCGCCTCCGGACGCCGAGGTCGGCTCGGCCGGCGGGGGACCGTTCATGTTCGACGACCCCGGCGAGCTGATCGGTCCGAAGAGCAACGACCTGTGGAAGCCGGTCGTGTGCGCCGTCAACGGCATGGCGTGCGGGGGCGCCTTCTACTTCCTGGGCGAGGTCGACATCGTGATCGCCTCCGAGCACGCCACGTTCTTCGATCCCCACGTCACCTACGGGATGGCGTCCTCGTTCGAGTCGATGCACCTCCTGCAGCGCCTCCCGCTCGGCGAGGTCCTGCGGCTGCAGCTCCTCGGCACCCACGAGCGGATGTCGGCGCACCGCGCCCACCAGCTGGGACTGGTCAGCGAGGTCGTCCCCGGCGAGCAGCTCCACGAGGCCGCCCGATGGGTGGCGGAGACGATCGCGAAGCAACCGCCCCTCGCCGTGCAGGGCACGCTGCGAGCGATCTGGGCCGCGCAGGACCTGCCGCGGCGGCAGGCCCTGGCCCAGGCGTACTCCTTCGTGAAGCTCGGCAACGACGCGGAGTCGCTCCGCCAGGGACAGGAGGCGTTCCGCTCGGGCGAGCGCCCCGAGCCCCGGATCCGCTAGCCGCTCGCCGTTCGCCGTTTGGAGGCGGCCTTGCGGGATGTCCGCCTTCGGGGCTTCGGCTCGGCCTCGCCCTCGGAGATCGCGTAGCTCGCCGTGCCGGCGTGGCCGAGGTAGGACTCGACCAGCGTCTCGTCGCGGCGGACCTCACCCGGCTCGCCCACGAACGCGACGCGGCCCTTGTGGAGGATCACCACGATGTCGGCCAGCCGCAGGGCGTGGGTGACGTACTGCTCGACGAGCAAGATCGAGGCGCCGTCGTCGCGGATGCGGGCCACCGCCTGGAACAGCGCCCCGACCAGCTTCGGCGCCAGACCGAGCGAGAGCTCGTCGAGCATCAGCAGGCGCGGGGTGGCGATCACCGCGCGCGAGATCGAGAGCATCTGCTGCTCGCCGCCAGAGAGCGTCCCGGCCACCTGGTCGCGCCGCTCCGCGAGGATCGGGAAGAACTCGTACGCACGGTCGGGGCTCTTGACGCGGCTGGCTGCCGCTGCCATCTGGAGGTTCTCGCGGACGGTGAGCCCGGGGAAGATCCCCCGGCCCTCGGGGATGTGGGTCAGGCCGAGGGCCGCGATGCGGTGGTCCGGGCGGCCGTCGATGCGCTCGCCGTCGAACGTGATCTCGCCGGCCGCGGGCGGAAGCATCCCCGAGACGGTGCGCAGCAGGGTCGTCTTGCCCGCCCCGTTCGGACCGAGGAGGGCCACCGCGGCGCCCTCGGGAACGATCAGGGAGACGTCCTGCAGGGCCACGAACCGGCCGTAGCGGGCCTCAACCCCGCGCAGCCGGAGCAGCGGACGCGCCATCCTCCTCCTCTCCCAGGTAGGCGGCGCGAACGGCCGGGTCGTCGCCGAGCCCCTTCGGCGGCCCCTGGGCGATGAGCCGCCCGAAGTCCAGCACGTAGACCTCGCGGCACACCTCCAGGACCAGGTCCATGTCGTGCTCGACCAGGAGGATCCCGATGCCGTTGTCCCGGTTGAGCTCGGTGAGGAGGCTGCCGAACCGCCGGGTCTCCTCGGAGTCGAGCCCCGACGAGGGCTCGTCGAGCAGGAGCAGCCGGCCTCCGCCGGCGAGGGCCCGCCCGAGCTCGACGATGCGGGCCGTCCCGACGGGAAGCTCGCCCGCCCGGCGGTCCCGGACCCAGTCCAGGCCGAGGCGGTCGATGACCCCGTCGGCGATGGCCGCGCACCGATCCTCCTCGCGGTGTCGCTTCGGCAGGTGGAGCAGGTCGGCCGCGACGCCGAGCCGGCTCGAGCCCGCCTCCGCCGCCGCGAGCAGGTTGTCGAACACCGTCATGCGCCCGAACAGCTCGAGCTTCTGGAACGTCCGGCCCATCCCCAGCCGGGCCCGCTTCCACGAGGGAAGCGAGGTGATCTCGAGGTCGCGGTAGTGGACGCGCCCCGATGTCGGCGCCTCGAACCCGTTGACGACGTTGAACAGCGTCGTCTTGCCGGCGCCGTTGGGTCCGATGAGCCCGACGAAGCCACCCTCGGCAACGGTGAGCGAGACGCCGGCCACGGCGACGAGCCCGCCGAACCGGACCGTCACCTCCTCGGCCCGCAGCTCGCCGCTGCCCGGTGCGCTCACGGGCCGGCCTCCGCGGCCGGGGCCGTGCGAGGCCGCCGGGCCCGGGCGACCAGGCCAAGGATCGCGTGCCCGCCCCGGCGGAGCTCGCCGAAGATCCCCTCCGGCTCGCGGGCAAGCGCGAAGGTGGCGCCGAGCCCGAACAGGATCAACTGGATCTGGATCATGAAC
>JBBDTT010000126.1:0-6637 GCA_040904285.1 Actinomycetota bacterium | reverse complement strand
GCTCATCATGCTGGCCCTGGCCTTGACCAGCAATGACGCCTCCTTGCGCCGGCTCGGGCATGGCTGGAAGATTCTTCACCGCGCGGTCTACGTCGCCGCGCTGCTGAGCTTCGCGCACTGGGTGCTGTCCGCCTTCAATCCCACGCCGGGCTATATTCACCTCGGAGTGCTGGCGGCGCTGGAGCTTCTGGATTCCGAGCCGCCGTACGCGCGGCTGGAAGAGCTCGCCGGGCGCCTGTGCGACGGGCTCGCCGATGCGCTCCGCCAGGTCCCTCACACCGTGAACCGCGTCGGCTCCTTGTTCAGCGTGTTCTTCGGCGACTCGCCGGTCACGGACGCGGCCTCGGCCAAGGCGGCAGATCATGCGGCGTACGCGGCGTTCTTCCACGCCATGCTGGCCCGGGGGGTGTACCTGCCGCCGTCCGGCTACGAGGGATGGTTCCCGTCGGCGGCGCACGGCGACGCCGAGGTCGATCGCACGGTCGAGGCGGCCCGGGCGGCCGCCGGAGAGCTGGAGCGGGCTACTTCGAGATCGTGAACAGCAGGGTGATGTAGATCCCGATCACCATCACGCAGAAAAGGATGAACGCGGTGCCGCCGTCGGTGATCGGTTGGAATGCCAGCATGGCGAACGCCTCCTAGGCGGGTCCGAGGAACTTCGGGGCTTCGCCCCCGGTCAGGATGTCCTTGCGCTTCTTCTCGGCCTTGTCGAGGAACGGGAGGTGCCCCGCGAACAGCAGGGTCGACGCCCCCAGGAAGAGCCACGACGGAAGCGGCACGTTGCCCTCGTCGAAGATCGCGAACGCCTCGAGGATCGGCCCGCCCTCGCTGAAGTAGACCTCCGCGGCGGCGAGCTTGGTGCCGTCCTCCGCGGTGGTGAAGCGGATGTTCTGCACCGCGAAGTCGGTTGGGGCGAACTCGTGCTCCGGAGCCGACGGGGCCTCGCCCGCCTCCAGATCGCCCTCCGGGACCTCCTGCTCGGGGTTGACCTGCCGGGCGAGGAACTGCCCCATCGCGGTCGTCAGTCCCTCGATCTCGGTGATCGTCTCGGCGTCCGGAGGCACCCACGGGCTCTCGGGGTACCTCGCGACGACGTCGAAGGCGGGCGAGGTGACGTCCTCGGCGACGGCGACCGGCGCCCAGTGCGGGTCGGAGATGCAGGTGGGGCACGCGTACCGGGTTCCCCGGGGACCCTGGTTGGGGGGTGTGCTGAACGGCACTCCCGCCACGAAGATCAGCGAGAAGATGATCATCATCCCCCAGAAGCTCACGGCGGTGACCAGGTACCCCATCCACCGGCCGAAGACCGCGGCGAGGAGGATGTACGCGCTCCCGAAGAACACGAGCGAGCCGAGGATCGTGACGCCCCACCCCTTCAGGACCGTGGACAGCTCGGCGGCGAGGATCCCGTCCACCTAGGCCGCACCGTCCTGCGGCGGGTTGATGCACAGGTTGTCCTCGTCGGGGACGGTCTGGATCGACAGGATGTACTCCAGGAGGTCGTTGATCTGCTGGTCGTCGAGCGGCCCGGCGGTGCGGATGCTCCACGAGGGCATGTCGCTGTTCGGCCCCCCTCCCTCGCGGATCGTTTCCCCGATCTGCTCGAACGTGAGCCGTCCGCAGACGTCCGTCAGGTTCGGGACCTGCACGAACTCGTTGTTGAAGAAGTTGACGCCGCCGGTCAGGCCGTCGCCGTGGCAGCGGATGCACCCGAAGCCGAGCTCGTTGACGCCCTCCTCGAACTCCTCGGTCGTCATCCGCCCGCGCTCGAGGGCCTCCTCGCTCTGGAACCGCTCGTCGGAGACGTTCTGGCTCGGCTCGATGAGCCAGTACACGGGGATCCACACCGAGAAGAAGACGAAGAACACCATCGCCCACGCCTGGAGCTTCTCCAGGAGGGGCCGCTCGAGGTCGGCGTCCGACGGCCCCGGCGCCATCGCGGTGGGGATGTCGGGCACGTCGGAGGTCCGGGTCCCCCGCATCCGCCGGACGGTCATCCCCACGACGACCAGCAGCACCACCCCGACGGCGGCGAACGCCAGGAGGGTCTGCCCGGAGAACGCGATCATCCGGACCCCACGCAGAACGGCCCCTCGGGCTGCTGCTTGATCGTGTCGGTGCCGCGGGTCGGCCCCGGCTTCAGCTGCGAGGTGTCCACCGTGACGGTGTCGCCGCTCACGATGACCGGGAACCGGTCCAGGCCCTTCGGCGCGGGTCCGTCCTCATACTCACCGGCCCGGTTGTACTTCGAGCCGTGGCACGGGCACTCGAACCACTGGGACTGCTCGCAGAACGGCACCCGGCACCCCAGGTGCACGCACCGCTGATAGAGCGCCATCAGGCCGCCGCCCGCGACCCCCACGTATTCCTCGGGGAGCGGGTCGACCTCGTAGGCCACCAGGTAGAAGCGTCCGGCTCCCAGGTAGAACGGCTGGCGGGTGCTCTGGATCGCGTTCTTGATCTCCGACAGCGACCCGGCGTTGATCTGCGAGCCGAACCCACCCTTCAGGTTGGGGTACAGGAACGCGAGCGTGGCGCCGCCGAACTGCGCCAGGAAGATGCTGAAGCTGTACAGCAGGCCGGCCCGGAAGAAGTCGCGCCGGGAGATCGGCTTGGGACCGGCCGGCGCGGCCGGCCCGCCCTTGCCCGCGGCCGCGGCCTGGCGCGCCCGGACGAACGACCCGGCCAGCAGGAGCAGGAACAGCCCGAAGAGGGCGCCGACCACGATGATCGCGAACGTCGACTGCGAGATCGCGAGCATCAGAGGTCGAAGAAGAGGCCCTGGGTCCACGGCCACACCCAGTTCTGCGCCGGGCCGCGGAAGAACGAGCCGATCATGACCAGGATGGCCCAGAACATGATGAACATCGTGAACAGGGTGACCGCGATCTTGCGGTCGCCGGGCTTCGTCGAGGGGTTGCGGTCGAAGTAGGGGAGGACGATCAGGGCGATGATGCAGACCGTCGGCATCATCACGCCCGCGATCGTTGGGTGGAAGTACCGGAGCAGCTCCTGCAGGCCCATGAAGTACCACGGCGCCTTGGAGGGGTTCGGCGTGAGGTTCGGGTTCGCGAGCTCGAGCAACGGGGCGTTGACGAACGTCGAGAACACCAGCAGGAACGCGCTGACGACGAGGAGCGCGACGAACTCCTCGATCAGCAGGTGCGGCCACACGTTGACCCGGTCGCCCTGCTCGCGCTCCACCCGCTGGATGCCCTCGGGCGGCACCAGGGCCAGCAGGCGGTGCTTCTCGGCCTGGCCGGGCTTGGCCGCGGTGGGCGGCGTGCCGGTCGGCGGCGGCGCGATCCGGACGGCGGCGGCGGGGGCGGAGAGCATCGGGGCCGCGGCCATCGCGGCGGGCGCCGCCTGCGTTGCGGCGGCGGCGGGCTGCGCGGCGCCCCCGTTGCCGCCGGCCGCGGCGGCGGGTGCGGCCTTGGGAGCCTTCTCGGGCTCACCGTGGACCTTGCGGTAGGCGAGCACCGCGGCGGAGCGAGCCTTGCCCTCGGCGACGCGCTTGTCGGCGCCCTTCTCGGTCTGCTCCTTCAGGACCCGTTCGTAGACCTCGTCGTCCATCGGGGTCTCCGCGCGGTCGGCCATCGGTGCCTCACCTCCTCCCTTACAGCGGTCCCGAGATGCCGCCGTCCTTGCGGATCCTCCAGAAATGGACGGCCAGGAAGATCGTCACGAAGAACGGCAGCGCCAGCACGTGCAGGACGTAGAACCGGAGCAGCGTGTCGGGTCCGACGACGGTGCCCCCGAAGAGCAGGAACTGGACCTGTTTCGCGATCAGCGGGCTGTAGCCGGCGATGCCCTGGCCGACCGTGATCGCCCAGATCGAGAGCTGGTCCCACGGCAAGAGGTAGCCGGTGTAGGACAGCAGCAGCGTCAGCAGGAACAGGATCACCCCGATGACCCAGTTGAACTCGCGGGGCGGCTTGTACGCGCCGGTGTAGAAGACCCGGGCCATGTGGAGGAACACGGTGATGACCATGAGGTGCGCGCCCCATCGATGCACGTTCCGGACCAGGTCGCCGAACACCACGTTCGTCTTGATGGTCTGCATGTCGGTGTAGGCGAGGGCGCCGCCCAGGTCGGCGGCCGGGCGGTAGAAGAACATCAGGTAGATGCCGGTGACCGTCAGCAAGATGAACAGGAAGAACGACAGCCCGCCCAGGCAGAACGTGTAGGTCAGCTTCAGCCCGTGCCGCTTCACCTTCACCGGATGGAGGTGGTAGAGCACGTTGTTCATCGTGGCCAGGGCCCGGTCTCGCGAGGTGTCCTTGTAGCCCTTCCGGAACATCGAGCCGGGCCGGAAGATCGACTTCCAGACCTCGGACTCGCGGATGTAGTCCCCGACCTCGCCCGGTTTCGGCAGGAAGCTCGGGTAGCGCGGCCGCAGCTTCATCTCACTCCTCGGCCTTCTGGTCGGCCGGGACCGCGGCCATGGCCCGCTGTCCCTCGGCGCCCTCGGGGATCCGCGCGTAGTAGAGGCAGTCGCTCGGGCAGCGCTCGACGCAGACGCTGCACCGGGTGCACGCGTTGTCGTCGACCACGAAGATCGCGAACGCCTGGTTGGTGTCGGCCTGGATCGCGCCGTCCTCGGACTGGTCCACGATCCCCGGGTCGAGCATGTAGATGCAGTTCCAGGGACACACGTCCTCGCAGGCGCGGCACAGGATGCACGGCTCGGGGTCGAGCATGAGGTGCTTGGGCGACTTCACGCCCTCCTTGAGCCACCCGACGTCGACGGTCTGGAGGACGTAGTCCTCCTTGATGTCGACCTCGGTCTTCGTGAACGGCATCTCAGCCCCCTACCGATATCCGCCCGAGGGGCGCGTGTCGCCGGCCTGTCCCTTGACCTTGCGGCTCTGCTTCTGGATCAGGTACCCCGCGATGATCACGGTGATGACCGGACCCGTCGACAGGCCGGCGCCGATCGCGTCCCCGAGCTTGCTGAGCCAGAAGGAGCGGTTCCATCCTGCCTTCTCCACCAGGTACAGGAACGAGGAGGGGATCCAGGAGGTCGAGACGATCGCGAAGATCCAGAACCCGAGAGAGAACACGACGGCCTTCGTCCAGGTCCACTCGAACTCCCTGAGGAAGGTGTTCCACCGGTCGATGATGGGCTTGAGCCTGCGCTCGAGCACCTTCGGGATCGGCAGCTTCACCCTGTGTGTCTCCCCCTCGGCCGTGGACGGCGGAAGCGGCGAAATTCTATACCGGCCGCGCTCGGCGCCGCCCTCGTGAATCGGTTCACAAGGTCGGTTCCAGTCTAGACCGTCGTGCACGGATCCGGAGACCGCCTGAAAACCCCATTGCGCGCGGTCCAGGTCGCGACTCGGACGGGATGAGTCCTCATCCCCGATACAGGGTGAGGATTCACCCGATCGGGTGATGTCCCCCGAGGCCGTCCGCCCCAGACCTCGGGTGCCACCCGGCCGAGGAAGGGAGGTGCCCGAGGTCAGCCACAGGACGCCGATCGTGTCGTCTCCTCCGCCCGAGCGCCGCCCGGCCGACGCCGGTGCAGCGCCAACCAACAGGAAGGACGCCCGTCATGAAGAAGTTGCTCCCTTTACTGGTCCTCTGTCTCGCCATCACCGTGCTCATCGCCGGCCCGGCTGCCGCCCAGCCGCTCCTGCTGACCGACGGCGGGACCGGCTCGAACGGGGCCCACCGGGTCCAGCCGCAGTGCGCCGCCGCGCTCGGGGTGTCCACCGAGCTCAACACCGTGACGTACGTCGTCACCGGCAGGGCCCACGGATCCACCACCGACAACCATGCCCAGCCCGTGGGGACGTCGATGGCCTGCTCGATCCGCAACGCCGCCACGGGTCAGGAGTACGGCCGCGTGTCCGGGGGCCTGCCCGGGTCCGCCGTGGTGGTCGCGGGGAAGATCAAGGTGCCGAACACGGGCACGCTGATCCTGTGCGCCTACGCCAACGCGGTGTTCACGGACAACCACACCGCGTCCTTCGGCGGGGCCGGGGTCTGCTAGGAGGATCGGAGTTGGGAGGGGCTCGGGGCTCCGGCGTCGAAGGAATCCCGAGCCCCTCGCCGATCGAGCGCTGGGAGTCTCGCGTTGGCGGATCGCACGTCCCGAACGGCAGTTCGGCTCGGCCTCGCGGTCGGGCTGGTCGCGGCGATCGTCGTGAGCGCCCCGCCCGGGTTGGCGCAGCCGGCGTCACCGCGCGACCAGCGGCTCATCCTGGTCCTGACGCGAACCACGAACGGGCCGTCGAGCTTTCACCTGGAGGTCGGCCTGAAGCCCACGCCGTCCGGAGGCGTCATGGGATCGTTCCAGCTGCAGGCTCGCCGCGGCCGCGTCCTGGACGCGGGGGACGGATCGGCCTTCTCGTTCGGACGGAACGAGAACCCGCACGCGTACGCCCGGGGCAGCCTCACCAGCTCCTGCGACGCCGGCGTCTGCGACACGTTTCAGACCCTGGTCACAGGGGAGGGGACCGACTACGGCGATACGGGAGGAAGAGGGAACGCGACGCACTTCGTCGTCGCGGTCTGGGGACGCGACGTCGCGTACACGCTCGACGCGAAGGGATGGCGCCTCAGCCGGGCCCGCCTCGTCCCCTTCCGGTTCCGCGACGACCAGGAGGTCGACGCGGTCGGCGCCGGCGCCGGC
>JBBDTT010000125.1:0-6657 GCA_040904285.1 Actinomycetota bacterium | reverse complement strand
TTCTCCCGCCGGTCCACGAGCCGGCCGGCATCCCCGCCCACGGACCCGGCGGGAACGGCGACGACCTCGGGCCGCACCCGCACCACGTCGCGCAGCCGATCCGTGAGGCGCTCGCGCGTCACGTCGTCCAGCATCCCCTCGACCTCGACGGCGAACGTGTCGAGACCCGACGAGTCGTGGCCGACCACCGCGCGCCACACGGGGAGGCCCTCCTCTCGCTGCATGGCCTCGGCGATCTGCTCGGGGTAGACGAACATCCCGCGGACCTTCCGTGCCTCGTCGATCCGGCCGAGGAACCGGAACCGCTGCGCGGTGCGCCCGCACTCGCACGGCTCGTCGAAGAGCAGCCCGCGGTCGCCGTTGCAGAATCGCAGCAGCGGCCGGTAGGGGTTGTAGACGGTGGCGGTGACGGCGCCGGCCTCGCCCACGGGAAGCGGCTCGCCCGTCTCGGGATCGGTGATCTCCAGGATCATCATCTCGGGCACGTGCATGCCGTCGGCGGCCCAGCACTCGAAGCAGGGGAGGAGGCCGTCGGCCGAGCCGTACAGCTGGCGGACCATGCCGCCGGTGGCGCGTTCCAGCGCCTCGCGCCGTCCCTCGGTCAGCGTCTCCGCGGTGGTCAGCGCCGCGGCCAGCGACCAGTCGCTCGCCGGGTTGACCCCGAGCTCCACGGCCTTGTCCACGAGGATCTGGAGGAACGAGGGCGTCCCCAGGTACCCGGTCACCTCGAGGTCGTGAAGGATCGAGACCTGGAGGTCGGTGTTCCCCGTGCCCGCGGGGATGACGGCGCAGCCGAACGCGGCCATGGCCTCGTCGAACATGATGCCCGCCGGGGTCAGGTGATAGGTGAAGGTGTTGAGGACGATGTCGTTCGGTCGCAGCCCGATGGCGTGGAACACCTTCAGCAGGGGATTCATCGTCTGCGGGATCTCGCCGTACGCGTAGAACTGCGGGCCGGGAGACACGAAGATCCGCCGGGCCTCGTGGTACGGCACGGTCATGAATCCCTCGCCCATGTCGCCCTGCGTCTCGGCCTTCCGGGTGACCGGGATGCGGGCCAGGTCCGCCAGCGTCCGGACGTCCTCCGGCTTCAGCCCGGCCGCGTCGAGCTTCGACCGGTACGTGGGGGACCCCTGGTAGCAGTAGGGAACGATCGTCGCCAGGAGGCCCTCCTGCAGCGAGCGGATCTCCTCGCGGGGCCGCGTCTCCGCGGCTTCGTCGAAGAAGCCCTGGAGACGGGACGGGTCCCGGGTCACCCCAGTTCCTGCGTCCGGTAGAACTGGAAGACCTGGGAGAAGAAGGCCTGGGTCTCCTCGGGCAGGTCGGCGGGTCCGCCGAGCATCTGGGTGAACAGGAACGTCTCCGCGGCGCGCTCGACCTGCCGCGCGACCATCAGGGCCTTGGCGAGGGTCGTGCCGACGGTGACCAGCCCGTGCGACGCGAGGAACACCGCGTTCGAGTCCTCACCGAGGGCCTCCTGGACGCCGTCGGCGATCTCGGCAGAGCCCGACATCGCGTACGGCGCCACGCGGACCTCCTTGCCCACGTAGACCCCGAACTCGTCGAGATAGGCGGGAAGCGGCTTGCGCGCGGCCGCGAAGGCGGTGGCCACGCGGGGGTGCGAGTGGATGACCCCGTTCACCTCGGGACGCAGCGTGTAACAGGCCAGGTGGACCTTGTGCTCGATGCTCGCCAGCCGGCTCCCCTCGACGACCTCACCCTCAAGGTCCATCACGACGAGGTCGTCGGAGGTGATGTCGCCGTAGGGCACGGTCGACGGGGTGATCACTATCCCGGCCTCGACCCGGTGGCTCACGTTGCCCGACGTGCCGATCGTCAGGTCCAGCCGCTCGAACTCGCGCGCGACCCGGACCACCTCTTCGCGTTCCGTCTCGTAGGTCACGGCGTCATCCCATCATGTTCCGAACGCGCATGGCGTTGGCGTCGAGCCGCGACGCCGTCTCCCTCCACGTCGCGTATGCCGAACCGCCCCATTCCGGCACGGGTTCGACCACGCGGCCCGCATCGGCCATGGCCCTCGCCGCGGCCGCGGCGCCGGGATGCAGACCGGTGCCGACGGCGGCGAGCATCGCGGCCCCGCGGCCGGAGGCCTGCCGGCGCGTGGCCGTCCGGACCTCCCGGCCGAGCGCCGAGGCGACCAGCCGTACGAACGTCTCGGAGCGGGCCACGCCGCCGGCCACCGCGACCGACCCGGCCGGGCCCAGCGCGTCCTGGGTCCACTCCAGCCCGGCCGCCGCGGCGAAGGCGGCGCCCTCGACGCACGCCCGGGCGACGTCCTCGCGGGGGCGAGCCAGCGCGAGCAGCGGCGCCGGAAAGGTGAGCGCGCCGGTCCGGAGCATGGGGAAATCGCCCACCTCGCTCGCCACCGGTCCGACGAAGACCATCCCGCCCCCGCCCGGCTGTCCTTTGGCGGCCATCGCGTCGAGGGAGGGATGGTCGACGTCCAAGACCGAGGTCACCCAGCTGAGCGCCGCCCCCGCGTCGCCGCAGTGCGCCTCGAGGACGAACCCGCCGGCGGGGTGCGGGGAGGTCCACAGCCGCCGCCGGTCGTCGATCTCCGGCTCCGCCGAGACCTGCTCCGCAAGCATCGTGGTGCCGGCCACGACGATCGCCCGTCCCGGCTCCGTCACGCCCTGGGCGAGCGCGGCGCACTGGGTGTCACATCCCGCGGGAACGACCGGGATCGAGGCCGGGAGCCCGAGGGCCTCGGCGGCCGCGGCGGTCAGCTCCCCGGCGGCCGCCCCGGCGTCCAGGATGGGAGGGAGGACGTGCGGAGGGACCGCGAGGCGCGTGCAGAGGTCGTCGCTCCACGCGCCCGCCTTCAGGTCGTACACGAGCATCTCGGCGGCCTGGGTGGGCTCCGTCGCGGCGACCCCCGTGAGCCGATGAACCAGCCAGTCGCTGTATGCGAGGGCCCACCGGGTGCGCTCGAGGACCTCCGGCCGGTTGGCCCGGAACCACCCCAGCCTCGCCGGCAGGTAGAGCATCGCGGGGAGGCGGCCGGTGGTCCGGTAGATCTCCTCGCCGAACTCCTTCTCCAGCCGGAGGCCCTCGGCGACGCCGCGGCCGTCGGCGTTGGGACCCGAGTACAGCTCGTTCCCCTCGGCGTCGAGCAGGACCACGCCCGTGCGCTGGGACGTCACGCCGATCGCCTCGACCTCGCCCGCGCCGACCCGGGACACGGCCTCGCGGGTGGCTTCGGTCATGGCCGTCCACGCCGCGGCGGGCTCGAGCTCCGCCATCCCCAGCCCCTCTGTGGTGTAGGTCCACGGCCGGGCGGCGGAGGCCGCGAGCACTCCGGCCTCGTCGACGATCGCGCACCGGCCGCCGCTGGTGCCCAGGTCGAGGCCGACGAAGAGGGGGCTCACCGCGAGGCGAGGAAGGCGGGAAGCGCGGCCGGGTTGGCCACGTTCGGCGGCTTCCGGCCCTCGAGGAGCGCCTGCAGGCCCTCGGCCATCCACCGCGTGTGGTGCTCCACGGTCTCGTCGGTCGAACCGCCGATGTGCGGGGTGAGGATCACGTTCGGCATCGAGAGCAGCGGATGCTCCGGGGGCAGGAACTCGCCCTCGAAGTGGTCGAACGCCGCGCCGGCCAGCCGCCCGCTCCGGAGCGCCTCGAGCATGGGCTCCTCCTGGACGATCGCGTAGCGGGCCGCGTTCACCAGGTAGGCGCCCGGCTTGATCCGGCCGATCTCCTCGGCGCCCAGCATGCCCTTCGTCTCGTCGGTCACCAGCGCGTGGATGGACACCACGTCCGAGGTGGCCAGGAGCGTGTCGAGGTCGACCGGCTCGATGTCGAGCTCGTGGAGGGCGTCGACGTCGGCGTAGGGATCGGACGCGATCACGCGGCACCCCAGCGCCGCCAGCCGGCGGCCGGTCGCGCGGCCGACGGCCCCGCAGCCGACCAGGCCGACGGTGAGGCTCGACAGCTCCCGGGCCCAGAACCGCTGCTGCGCGATGCCGTCCTCGGTGTACCAGCGGCCGGCGCGGACGTCGTCGTCGGCGTGGACGATGCCGCGGGTCACGGCGATGACGAGGCCGACGGTGAGCTCCGCGACGGCGTCGGCGTTACGACCCGGCGCCGTGAGCACCGGGATGCCGGCGTCGGCGGCGGCCTGGAGGTCGATGTTCACGGGGTCGCCCCGGGTCGCGCCGATCACCCGCAGCGAGCCGGCCTCGGCGATCACGTCCGCGCCCACGCGGTCGGCCTCGACCAGCAGCACGTCGACGCCCGCCAGCCGCGCCAGGAGGTCGGGCGGGGGGAGCAGCCGGATCTTGCGATCCGCGTTCCAGGGGTCGAGCTCCAGGTCGCCGATCGAGCGGAGGGCGTCCAGGCCGGGACCCGCGAGAGGCGCGAGGGAAAGGATCTTCATCGGGCCGCGAGTGTATCTGGCGCTATCCTGCGGCCGTGCGCATCGTCCGCCGGGTCCTGCTGGGCGTGGGCGCCCTGTTCCTCGTCTTCGTGCTCCTCATCGGGTTCCTGTTCTTCACCACGCCGGAGCCGCGCGGTCCGTTGGAGGGATGGACCCGCCTCGCGGACCTTCCCGTGGGCCGGGGCGAGGTAGCCTCGGCCGTGGCGGGCGACCGGCTGTTCGTCATCGGCGGTCTGCAGGGAGGCTTCGCGGGGACGACGGATCGTGTCGACGTCTACGACGCCTCCGAGGACGCGTGGACCGAGGGGCCGCCGCTCCCCGAGCCCCGGCACCACGCCGCCGCCGCCGCGATCGGGGACACGATCTACGTGACGGGGGGCTCGAGGAAGGCGACGGACTGGACGCCCCAGACGAACGTGTGGGCGTGGCGGGCCGACGCCTTCGAGTGGCACGTGCTCGACCCCCTTCCGGAGGGCCGCATGGCCCACCAGCTGCTGGAGGTCGACGGGAGGCTGTTCGCGATCGGGGGCCGGGGCGGCGACGACGTCCTGATCTTCGACCCGGCCGAGGGCTGGAGCCGCGGCGCGCCGATCCCGGAGGCGAGGGATCACCTCGCGGCCCTCGTCGAGCCGCCGGGTCCCGCCGAGGACGGCGCGCGGATCTACGCGATCGGCGGACGCAACGAGGAGGTCCTCTCGAGGGTGGACGTCTACGACGTCGGCGCGGACGTCTGGTCGGGGGGGCCCGAGCTCCCGATCCCGATGAGCGCGATGGCGGCCAGCTCGGCCGGAGGCAGGATCCACGTGGTCGGTGGCGAGGATCCCAGCACCTTCGGCGGCGGCGTCATCCAGGCGCATTACGTCCTGAACGCGGGCTGGGAGGAAGCGCCGCTCCCGATCGTGGCCGCGCACGGTTCGGCGTGGGGCGTCATCGAGGACCGGTTGGTGATCGCCGGAGGGGCCCTCCGTCAGGGTGCCCTGTCCGTCCTCGCGTGGACCGGCGTCACGCAGCGATACGACGCCTAGCTAGCGCCTGAACCACCCTTCCGGGTCCATAAGGCGGAGCGTCTGGAGCTCCTCGCGTGTGGGGGGCTCGATGCGGCGGACCTCGCGGGCAACGCGCAGCTCCCAGCCGCACGCGTCGCGAGCCTCACGGACCGCGGAGCCGACGTCGTTGCCCGGGACCGCCGCCAGTACGAGCTCGTCCCCGTCCCGCTCGTACACCCCGAGCTGTGAGACCAGCCGGCGAACGCGCGCGCCGGGCGCGGTGACGTAAGGGACCCGCTCGACGAAGCGCTCGCGGGTCTGCGCCGCGACGACCAGGGTCTCGGCCGCGCAGGTGGCGACGTCGTTCGCGCCGCCCGAGCCCATCAGGAGACGCTCTCCGGGGATGAGGGTCGAGTTCACGTTGCCGCCCGAGTCGATCTGGGCCGCGCCGAGCGCGCCGATGGCCCGGGCCGCCCCGCCGCCCACCAGGATGCCCAGGGTGAAGTCGATGTCGGCGAGCATCGTGCAGCCCGGGAAGTTGCGGGGGTTGAACAGCAACGGCTCTCCCGGGACGGGCCAGTAGCCGATAAGGCCCATCTCGGCGGCGAGGTCGACCGGCTCGCCCTCGTCGCGAAGCGCGAACGCGGCGAGCCACGCGGCCAGGTTCCCCATGCCCGCCCCCGCGAGGATGACCCGGTGCCCCTCCTGGCGGATCCGCTCGGCCAGGGTCCGCCCGGCCACGACGATCGCCAGCTCCACGGCGCTGTACGCCTCGGCGTCGAGGTCGTCGGGAAGCGACCGCTCCAGGTCGTCCCGCCACGACGCCGGGTCCACGCGCCTCCGGAGCCCGGCGATCCGTTCCGGGCCCAGGCGCTCGACGTAGGCCGCGTGCGACGCGGGCTCCACCACCCACTCGCGGATCCACTCGTCCATCGCGGCGGGGTCGCGCGCGGCCGCGCGGAGCTCGAGCCAGAACGCGAAGTCGTCCGCGTAGCCCTCCACGTCGCGGAGCCCGCTCGGGACCAGCCCGCCCGGGTGGCCGCCCAGGGGCGCTTCCACTACCGCACGGGCGACGCCTGCCGGCAACCGCGTGAGGTGCGCGTGCTCGCGGACGTAGTCGGGCTCGACGATGCGCTCCGCCGTCACGATCGCCCCCCGCCGCGCGGCCAGCGCCCCGTACGCGTTCTCCATCAGCGGCGGTGGCAGCAGGACGTTGCCGAACGGGTCGGCGGCCGGCGCGTGCAGGATCGAGACGTCGGGCACCAGGGCCGACACGAG
>JBBDTT010000124.1:4131-6664 GCA_040904285.1 Actinomycetota bacterium | reverse complement strand
AGAAGATGTCCTGGCCCTTGACGTACATCCGCTCGATCCCGTCGCGGATCACCGCCGCGAGCTCGAACGCGAAGGCCGGGTCGTAGGAGCGGATGTTCGGGATCGTCGAGGCGTGGATCAGGGTGTGGCCGTCGTCGTGCTGCAGGCCCTCCCCGGTCAGCGTCGTCCGGCCGGCCGTCGCGCCCATGAGGAAGCCGCGCCCCCGGGCGTCGCCGAACGCCCACATCTGGTCGCCGGTCCGTTGGAACCCGAACATCGAATAGAAGATGTAGAACGGGATCGTCGCGAGGCCATGGGTCGCATAGGCCGTGCCGGCCGCCTGGAAGCTGGCCATGGACCCCGCCTCGGTGATCCCCTCCTCGAGGACCTGGCCGTCGGTCGCCTCGCGGTACGACAGGACGAGATCCGAGTCGACCGGCTCGTATCGCTGGCCGAGGGCGGCATAGATGCCGACCTCCTTGAACAAGGGGTCCATCCCGAACGTGCGTGCCTCGTCCGGGATGATCGGGACGATCCGCGGGCCGATCTCCTTGTCCCGGATGAGGTTGCGCAGGATCCGGGTGAACACCATCGTCGTGCTGACGGCCTGCTGGCTGCCGGCCGCGAACTCGCCGTCGACCTCAGGCGGCGGCGACGGCAGGGCGGCGACCCGGACGAGCCGCTTCGGGAGCGGGCCTCCGAGCGCCCGGCGGCGCTCCTTGAGGTATTCGACTTCTTCCGACTTCTCACCCGGGTGGTAGTACGGGGCGTCCTTCAGCTTCGCGTCCGGGATCGGCAGCTGGATGCGGTCGCGGAAGATCTTCAGCTCCGCCTCGGACAGCTTCTTCGCCTGGTGGGTGATGTTCCGGCCCTCGACGCCGGGACCCAGGGTCCAGCCCTTGATTGTCTTGGCGAGGATGACGGTCGGGCCGCCCCGGAAGTCGACCGCCGCCTTGTACGCGGAGTACACCTTGCGGTAGTCGTGGCCGCCCCGACGAAGGCGGGCAAGATCGTCGTCCGAGAGGTGCTCGACGAGCTTCTTCAGCCGCGGGTCGGGGCCGAAGAAGTGCTCCCGGATGTAGCCGCCGCCGGCGACCGAGAACTTCTGGAACTCGCCGTCGAGCGTGTTGTTCATCTGCTCGACCAGCAGGCCGTCGACGTCGCGGGCGAGGAGCTCGTCCCACTCGCGAGCCCAGATGACCTTGATGACGTTCCAGCCGGCCCCCCGGAAGACCGACTCGAGCTCCTGGATGATCTTGCCGTTCCCGCGAACCGGGCCGTCGAGCCGCTGGAGATTGCAGTTGACGACGAACGTCAGGTTGTCGAGGCCCTCGCGGGCGGCGATCGAGAGGGCGCCGAGCGACTCCGGCTCGTCTGTCTCGCCGTCCCCGATGAACGCCCAGACGCGCGACCCGGACGTGTCGAGCAGGCCCCGGTTCTGGAGATAGCGGTTGTAGCGGGCCTGGTAGATCGCGCTGATCGGCCCGAGGCCCATCGAGACCGTCGGGAACTCCCAGAAGTCCGGCATGAGCCGCGGGTGCGGATACGACGACAGCCCCTGGCCGGGCACCGTCTCCCGCCGGAAATGGTCGAGCTGGTCCTCGGTCAGGCGCCCTTCGAGGAACGCCCGCGCGTAGATCCCGGGGGCGGCGTGGCCCTGGTAGAAGATCTGGTCCCCGCGTCCGTCCGGTCCGTCCTTGCCCCGGAAGAAGTGGTTGAAGCCCACCTCGTACAGGCTCGCCGAGCTCGCGTATGTCGAGAGGTGGCCGCCCAGGCCGGGAAACCGGTTGTTGCCGCGGAGCACCATGGCCACGGCGTTCCAGCGGACGATCCGGCGGATCCTGAGCTCGATCTCCTCGTCGCCCGGGAAGAACGGCTCCTGCTCCGGGCTGATCGTGTTGATGTAGCGGGTCTGGGTGAGCGGCGGCAGGCCGACGTGGAGCTGGCGGGCGCGCTTGAGCAGCTTGTAGAGCACGAACCGGGCCCGGCCCTCGCCCTCCTGGCCCACGAGCTGGTCGAACGACTGGAGCCACTCGGCGGTCTCGTCGGGATCGATGTCGGGTAGCTGGTGCTTGAACTCGTCGAAGGTCATCCTGGCTCCGTGGTCGCTGGGGTCACTCTCAGCGTAGCGGATCGTGCTCCCGATCGCGCCCGGGCGAACGGTAACGAATCGGGAGCGACTGTTATGCGCACGTGACGGTTTTGCAATGTCGGGCCGCCGCGTCCGGCATGCACCGGCGGGCAACATCCAGCTCGCACTGGGAGATCGGCGTTCCACCGGGAGGGTCCCGGCGCCTCGGCCCCAGGCCTGAACTGAAGGAACTGCAGACATGACCGAACATCACGATCGGGACACCGTCGTGGTCACCGATAGCGGGGGCTCCGGCCTCGGAATGATCCTCGGGGTCCTGCTGATCATCGCCCTCCTCGTCGCGGTCTGGTACTTCACGCTCGGACCGGGCACGACGCGCGACAGCGGTGGCGGAACCACCCCCGTCGTTCCGTCGCTCGCGGCCCCATCGATGTAAGGCCTGACCTCCCGGACCGGGGGGGG
>JBBDTT010000124.1:0-4121 GCA_040904285.1 Actinomycetota bacterium | reverse complement strand
CCCCCCCGGGGCGCCAACCTCGATTTCCGGCCGGGCTTGCCCGGCCCCGTCAGACTGGGGGTATCACAGGAGGTGCGGCGTGAGTACCCAACCCCTCATCCTCGTCGCCGATGACGAGCCAAGGATCACGAAGCTCGTCTCGATTGCGCTGAGCGAAGAGGGCTTCCGGGTCGTGACCGCCGGCAGCGGCGAGGAAGCCCTCGCCAAGGCCGAGGAAGTCCGGCCCGACATCGTTCTTCTCGACATCGTCATGCCCGACCTCGACGGCATCGAGGTCATGCGCCAGCTCCGTGAGCGCCGGCCGGTGCCGGTCATCCTGCTCACCGCCAAGGGCTCCACGGCCGACAAGGCCAAGGGCCTCGACCTCGGCGCGGACGACTATGTCGCCAAGCCGTTCCACCCGGACGAGCTGGCGGCCCGCGTCCGGGCCGTCATCCGGCGATCCTCGGGCGCCGCGCCGGGAGCGGGCGTCATCGCGTTCGACGACGTCGAGATCGACCTCGAACGGCGGATGGTCACCCGGGGCGGCGAGCTCGTCCAGCTCTCGCGGACCGAGTGGCTGCTCCTCCAGCACCTCGCGGCCAACGCCGGCAAGGTCGTCCTCCACACCGAGCTCCTGACGAAGGTCTGGGGCCCGGAGTACCGCGACGACCTCCAATACCTCCGGGTCTGGGTCTCCCGCGTCCGGCGCAAACTGGGTGCCCAGCCGGGCGAGCCCGGCCGGATCAAGACGTTCCAGGGGATCGGCTACCTCCTCGACGTCGAAGGCCAGGCCGCCGAACCAGCCGAGGAGGTCGAGCCGGTCGCCGACGACGAGAAGTCGGCTCTCATCGGCTGACGCCACACAACGACCCACGGGGCGGGCGCTATCGAAGCCCCGCCCCGTTCTTCTTGTCACCTGCCCTCCGGGAGAGCGTCAGGAGGCCCAGCCTCGCCAAACGTCCCGGTGGAGGGCAGATGAGCGTGAGAGCCCGCGCCGTCGTGCTTGGGGGATTGCCGGCGCCGTGACTCCTACCCCGTAATGCCCATCCGGAGAGCATTTGATTGGAAACGGGCAGACACCACGAGTCTGCTCAGCGCCCCCCGAGGCGCTTCCTGAGCTCGGCGAGGAGCCGCTCGGCGTGGCGGCGCTCGTCCGCGATCATCTCGCTGAAGATCCCGCTGTCGTCCTGCTCGGCGTAGATCTCGTAGGCCTCGATCGCCTCGAGCTTCGAAGTGAGCGCCTGGAGAACGTTGTACGTCGCGTCGTCGACCGGCGACTCGGCCACGCTCGTGCCCGTGTTGCTTCGGGCCTGGGTGTCCTGCATGTGCGGGAACCTCCTGTGGTGGTTCGGTGGGAATATCCTGCGTCGACTCCGGGCACGCGCGGGCCATCGGACGGGGGCCCGACCCTTGCAGGCGGGTGACAGCAGGCGATCTCGGGCTCGGCTGCGCTAGCGTAGGACCGTGCACGAGTACGACCCCCGGACGGCCCTCGTGGTCGTCGACCTCCAGAACGACTTCGCGGACCCGGCCGGCTCCCTGTCCGTCTCAGGCGGGGACGCGATCGTGCCGCTCGTCAACGCCGAGGTCGAGGCAGCCCGCACGGCCGGGGCCCTCGTCGCCCGGACGCAGGACTGGCACCCCCCGTCGACCCCGCACTTCCAGAAGGATGGCGGGATCTGGCCGGTCCACTGTGTTCGCGACACGTGGGGCGCCGAGCTCCACCCCGGCCTTGTCGCGGACGGACCCATCGTCCGGAAGGGCGCGAACGGCGAGGACGGCTACTCCGGGTTCACGATGCGCGACCCGGTGACCGGCGACACGATCCCCACGGAGCTCGAGGCACTCCTCCGCGACCGACGGATCGAGCGGGTCGTCGTGTGCGGCCTTGCGACCGACTACTGCGTCAAGGCGACGGCACTTGACGCCGCCCGCCTCGGCTTCGAGACCCTCGTGCTCGTCGAGGCGATCCGCGCCGTCGAACTCGAGCCGGGAGACGGCGCACGGGCGATCGAGGAGATGGCCGGTGCCGGGGTATCGGTCGTCGCCTCCCGTTCGGCCGCCTGACCCGTGGAGCTCCACCTCGTCGATGCAACGTATGAGCTGTTCCGGGCGCAGTACGCGCCCCGCCCTCCCGTGCTCGGTCGCAATGGCACCGTTCTGTCAGGCGTATCGGGCCTGTGCGACCAGCTCCTCTACCTCCTGCGGGATGAGGGCGCGACCCATGTCGGGTGCGCCACCGACCGGGTGATCGAGTCGTTCCGCAACGACCTCTACCCTGGCTACAAGTCGTCGATCGGGATGCCTCCGGACCTCCTGGCGCAGTTCCCGATCGCGGAGGAGGCGATCGAGGCCCTCGGCCTCGTCCTCTGGCCGATGGTCGAGTGGGAGGCGGACGACGCGATCGCCGCGGCCGCGACCCGCTGGGCAGGCAATTTCGAGGTAACCCGGATCGTCGTGTGCACCCCGGACAAGGACATGGCGCAGCTGGTCGAGGGCGACCGGATCGTGCTCTGGGACCGCCGCCGCCGGATCGTGTACGACGACGCGGCGGTTCGGCTGAAGTGGGGTGTCCCGCCGTCGTCGATCCCGGACTGGCTCGCCCTCGTCGGCGACTCGTCGGATGGCTACCCGGGCCTCCCCGGCTACGGTGCGAAGACTGCGGCCGCCCTGCTCACCCGCTATGGGCACCTCGAGGACGTGCCGATCAAGGGCAGCGCCTGGCACCTGGACGGCGTCCGCAACCAGGTCGGGCTGGCGCAGGTCCTGCGCGAGCGTCTCAGTGAGGCGATGCTCTACCGGGATCTGGCACGCCTGCGGACGGCCGCCGACGGCGTTGAGATCCCCCAGCAGGAACCCGGCGAGCTCGAGTGGCTCGGCGCACCCCGGGCGCGCTGGGAGGCTTTCTGCGACGAGTGGGGCTTGGAGCGTCTGCGCGCAAGACCCCACAAGTGGGTCGAGGCCTAGCGCACCAACTCGAGCAAGGCGCCATGGTGCGTTCGTGGAGCGGCCAGGACGCCGATCGAGCGGGGCGGCCGGGCGAGGTCGAACCAGGGTCCGCCGGCCAGGTCCGTGACGGTCGCCCCGGCGCGTTCCGCGATCAGGCCGGCCGCGGCCACGTCCCACGCCGAGAGACCGCCCTGCTGGACGAAGGCGTCAAACCGACCGTTCGCGACATAGGCGAGGGCAAGGGCGGCCGAGCCCATCGAACGCGACACCCGGATCGCCTTGCGGACATTGCGCGCCCGCGTCGCCACGGACCGGCCGCCGAGGGCCATCGACACGACGAAGTCGGAGAGCCGCTCCTTGTCGCTGGCGGTGATGGGCCGGCCGTCGAGACGGGCCGGGCCCCCGACCACCGCCGAGAACGTCTCGAGTCTGGTCGGATCGTGAACGACGCCGACTAACGGGCGACCGCCGGCGACGAGCCCGATCGAGACGCAGAAGACGGGGATCCCGTTGGCGTAGTTGATCGTGCCGTCGAGCGGGTCGACGACCCACGTCCGGCCGCGCTGCGCCCCGGATGCGCTCCCCGCGTGCTCCCCGGACTCCTCGGCGAGGATGCCGTCGCCGGGCCAGGCCCGCCGGATTGCCTCGAGGATGAGCGCCTCCGACAGGTGGTCGACCTCGGTGACGACGTCCCGGGCGCTCTTGTAGTCGACCTGCTCGACCCGCTCGTAGCGCTCCATGAGGAGCCGTCCGGCGCGGGCGGCGATCTCGAGCGAGAAGGCGAGCTCGTCGGCGATGTCCGGCTCCGCGCGCGACCGGGCGGGGGCCGTCACGGCGCCTCGCAAGCGATCACCAGGTGCCGCGGCGAGTCTCCGAACTGGCCGACCGTGGCCGTGAACGACCGGGACTGCCCGGGCTCGACGGACGGGCTCTGGACGATCGCGGCCGGTCCGACCCCGCGATTCGCCGGGTCGGTGAGCCGGCATGTCGTCGGGCCGGCTTTCGTGCCCTCATTACGGACGTCGATGGTCACGACCAGGCCCGCCGCGGCCGCCTCGACTCCGATCACCTCGGCCTCGAACGGCCCGATGCCCGACAGGGCCAGCCGGCCCGCCACTGCCAGGAAGACGACACCGAGGACGATCGCGAGGAACACCGTCCCGTGGGCCTGCGAGGATGCCGGGTCCGAC
>JBBDTT010000123.1:0-6668 GCA_040904285.1 Actinomycetota bacterium | reverse complement strand
CGCCGCGACCTGGCCGGGTGCGACGCGGACGAGCCCGGCCCACGACCCCTCGCCCTGCCAGTCGCGATCCAGCGCGCCGTAGACCAGGTCGCCGGCGGCGAAGCCCGATCCCCCGGGGGCCTCGACGACCTCGCCGGAGAGCTCCCCGCCCGGGACGAGCGGGAGGCGGTGCTCGATGAACTCGGCCACCCAGCCGTTCACCACGGCGACGTCGAAGGGGTTGACGCCGGCGGCCCGGACCCGGACCAGCAGCTCACCCGCTTCCGGCTTCGGCTCGTCGATCTCGCGGACCGACCCCGAGCTCCCCAGCGCTTCAACCACGAACGCGCGCATGCGGCCTCCTCGCTCGACGACTCTGAGTTGGTGCCAACCGGCCGTCGGACGGGGCTATTCCGAGGGCGGGCTACTCGCCGGGGATCAGGAACTTGATGATGCCGAAGACGACGAGGCCGATGCCGATGATGATGCCGATCACCAGCCAGCCGATCGCCCCGCGCTCCTCGTCGAGCCGCGCACCGATCCGGCCGAGCAGGGTCTGAACGAAGTCGAGCACGGGGTTCCTCCTCGCTTTGGATTTGGTCGCCGCGAGGTCTACCCGGACCGGGCCGGCGCGAACCGGCTCAGTTGAGGACGAAGTCCGAGGGCGTGGCGCGCAGGAAGGCCAGCTCGCCGCCCATGCGCTCGACGACGCGGTCCCACAGGACCTCGGGCTCGGAGTGGAAGACGTCCTCGGCGGTGGCGGGCTCGGTGGACCAGGCGGAGGCGCCGTGGACCTGGGCCTCCAGCTCGCCGGGGCCCCACATCGCGAACCCCGCGAACAGCCGGACCCGCTGAAGGCTCTGGGCGTCGTCCGCCCGGAAGTGTCCGACCAGGAAGCCGACCGATCCGAACGCGAGCAGGCCCGCGTCCTCGGGGCAGGTGAACTCGCCAAGGATCACGACGGCGTCGGGCCGGACCGGTCCGCCCAGGAAGACGGGGTCCTCGAAGCGCACCATCCACGTGAGGTCGGGCACGGCCTCGGCCACGGTGTCGCCGGAGGGACGGTTCAGGATCACGCCGATCGCGCCTGCCTCGTCGTGGTGGGCGACCAGCACGACCGTCCGCCGCAGGTTCGTTCCCCACAGCGACGGTCCCGCGACCAGCAGCCGGCCCTTCAGGCTCTCCATGTGCAACCCGTTCAGGGCCCGGTGGCCCGGCTCCTTCCGACTCGGGCATAGCGACGCGGCGCTATGGGCCGAATGCGACGATGCATCCCGCTCCTGGGGCCTGGAGGCGCTTACCGTCTTCGCCGCCGGGGGCCCTTCCGGGAGCCGCGCTCGACGCCCTTGTAGCTGAGGATCCCGCGCAGCTCGTGGACGACCTCGACCAGGTCCCGCTGGTCGCGCATCACCTGGTCGATGTCCTTGTACGCCTGAGGCGACTCGTCGATCAGGCTCTGCGCGTCCGCGTGCTGCCAGGTCCGTCCGGCCATCGCCTGCGTGAAGGCCTCGAGGGTCACCTCGCGCCGGGCACGGCCGCGGCTCATCCTCCGGCCGGCGCCGTGCGCGCTGGAGTTGTAGCTGAGCTCGTTGCCCAGGCCGCGGACGATGAACGACTTGCCCCCCATGGAGCCGGGCACGACGCCCAGGTCGCCCCGCTCGGCCCGGATCGCGCCCTTGCGCGTGATCCACATCTCACGGCCGTCGTGCCGCTCGAGGGCCGCGTAGTTGTGGTGGCAGTTGATCCACTCGGCCGCCGCGCCGCCCGCCGTCCGGCGGTTGAACTCGGCCAGCGCGGTCTCCATCAGGGCCCGCCGGTTCGCGGCCGCGTACTCCTGGGCCCACAGCATGTCGCGCACGTAGGCGTCGAACCGGGGATCGCCCTGGACGAAGTACGCGAGGTCGGGGTCCTCCAGTCCCTGCTCCTGGCTGCGGGCCAGCGCGATGTGCTTCATGGCCAGCTGGTTGCCGACCCCACGCGAGCCCGAGTGCATGACGATCCACACGATGTCGCGCTCGTCGGCGGCGAGCTCGACGAAGTGGTTCCCCGAGCCGAGCGAGCCGAACTGGACCAGCGTCCTCTCCTCCTGCTCGGGGGTGAGCGAGGGGTGGGGGCGCGCGGCCAGCCAGGCCCGGGCCCGGTCCTCGGCGCTGGCGTGCCACCGGCCGAGGCCCGCAGGGATGCCCTCGGCGAAGCCCCGCAGGGTCGGCGCGAGGTCGTCGGGAAGCTGCGAGAGCGTGCGGTTCGTCTCGACCGCGATCATGCCGCAGCCGATGTCGACGCCGACCGCGCTGGGGATGATCGCGCCCTCGGTGGGGATCACCGAGCCGATCGTCGCTCCCTTGCCCAGGTGGGCGTCGGGCATCAGAGCCACCGGGCCGGCCAGGATCGGCAGGCGGCTGGCCTTCAGGGCCTGCTCGAGTGTGACGTCCTCGAGGTCCGAAGCCCAGTTGCGGAGGGTCGGCGTGACGGTTTCCATATTTACCGACGAGATGATCCCCTCGATACGGCGGGCCAATGCGACAGATGGACTGATCGGGTGCTGGCCCTACCCGGTCCCGCTACAGCCTCGACGCGCCATCTACGATCGCAAGGACGCCAACAACGATGAGGATCGACCCGATGATCGGCGTGACAACTCGCCACGCCCGAGTTGAGGTTGCCATCCGCGCCGTGCCGATCTTGTAGAGCCACGGCAGGACCGTCGCCACCATGCGATGGAAGTTCGCGCCCTGCTCAGCGATCTGTCGGGGCCGGACCAGAGCCCATCCGCCCGCACCGACAGCGAACACACCCCAAGCAATCTCGAACACGCGTTGCAAGCCCGCCTCCGTCAAGGGGACCGCCCCCGCGATCTTGCCATCGACTGCGCTTCCAGGACGAGGCCCTTATCAGGACACCGGGCGGAGTGTCCAGAAAGGTTGACTCGGGACAACTTCACTACGAGCACATGTCTTCGGCTCGCGCGCGGAACTCCTGCTCGGAGAGGTTCCCGCCCGCGGCGAAGATCGCCCCTGGTCGAAGCTGGTCGATCCTGAAGGAGAGTCGAATGCTCCGGTCGTTCGTTGGTGACACAAGCGCCAGGAGTCGAGCATCCGATGGCAGGCGTCCCCGGACGGCAACGGTCTCCTCGAATCCTGGCGGAGTACCTCCGACCTCCGCCTCAGAGAAGGCCTTTCGCCCGTCCTGTGCCTGAATCGCCCAAAGGACAACGTCATCGGCGTCGCCATCGAACTCGCCTCTCACCTCAAGAAGCTCGACGCTCTGAACCAGTGGTTCTTCGCATGCCACCCAGATCACACGGAGTGCATCGCCTGCGGAGGAGGAGACGCCGAGTGAGTAACTCCCCGGTGGCCACGGATCACAAGCACCGATAACGGATAGCGCCAGACAGATGAAGGTGATGCGTCCGCACCGTCGTCGCCGCGTCATCCCCTCCCGGCGCCGTCCCGGCGCTCGATAGCCACGAACCAGCACGGGAACGAACGCAAACACCAAGAGCGTGAGGGCCGGAACTACGAGCGCGGCGATCCACCGGGGCGATACGGACGGCTTCATTCGTGCGATTGGTCCGGGTCCTCGTCGGAAACCTGATCGCCGACCCAGTGGGCGGCCTCGGCAACCAACAAGACCACGACAAGGGCAAGGAAGGCGACGAGCCCGATCATCGCGAGCAATCCGACGCCGGTCAGGAGGCCGATGCTCCAAACGAGGCCTGCTGCGCCACCGACCGGCGTGAGGGTGCGCAGCAGGGTCTCGGGAACGTGCTGTGCGATTCCACGGGACAGGGGCCTTCCTCGAATCCCTTGATACAGGACGAACACACTCGCGACGAGCCCTAGGGCTCCATAGAAGGCGTCGCTCGGCACCCCAGCTCCTAGCAGAACCGCACCCACTCGCATCCGATCCACCTTCAGTCTAGGAGGCCCACGAGTAGGCCAACGCCCCCGATCAGAAACATTTCGATGCCTGCCCGCAGTATCCAGGGTCCATATTTCAGCTGCGCTTGAAACCCACCCTCCTGCACGCTTGGGATTCGTCGGCCGACAAAGAGAATGAAACTCCAAACAACGGTAAGAAGCCCGCCAAGGATGCACATAAAACGGAGCAGCATCGTTCCCCTTTTACTGGACCAGATTGGTCGCGCCCTCAACTGTGAGATTCAAACGCGAATCCGAACAGCAGGCGAAGCACCGCTGTTCCTCTCCGGATAACCGCTGGCGGTCAGCAGGGCCGTCAGACAATCTTCGTGGTGAGCAGACCGACCAGAGCAACTCCGATCAACACGGCGCCGACTCTCCAAAGGCGCGGCGCCATTCTGCGGGGAGGCGCATCTGAAGCCGCGCCAACCGGGTCAACCGCTGGGTCAGGTGGGGGGACGAAGCTCAAGAAATTGTGCCAAGCCCCCGTGACAAAAAGACCGATGCCAATCGCAAGCAAGGCTAGCCACACCTGATCCATGACTCCACCTTATGGGCACGCGCTCCCAGGAGTCCCAGCGCCGACTGAGCCCGCAGGCGAGGATCCGCATTCACTTCAGAAGACCCACGAGTTAGGCCTGCCCTCCGTCGGGCGGCACCCGTAACCGGGTCGGTCATCTTTTCGCGTTCCGCGTTCGTCGTGCGCCAAGTATCAGGCTGGCCCCAGCGATGATCTGCACCGTCCCTACCACCTGCAGGCCGGACGTCACGGAAGGCTTGTCTCTGAATCCCAGTAGAACCAATACGCATCCGCTCAAGAGGACCGACCCACCCAATATCACTTGCGTCCGCCGGCCGACATAGCGCCTGCTTTCCCCCAGACTTCTCTCGCGACCATCGCGATCTGGCGCCCGAGACCGCTCGGCGTATCCAAACAAGCCCTGGGAGAGGTGCTGATCCACGCGCGCGTACCAGTCCCTGAGGCGATTCAGCATCGGGTTTCTCCTGGCCCCGTGCGGTCGCTAGCTCCGCTCGGGGTTAGCGGCCGCTCACCGGCGGAACATCCAGAGGAGGCTCCGCCGGTGGCCAGGCCGGGCGCGCGCCCGGCGCGACCTGAGCCGAACGGCTCGATCGCTGCAGCTTCATGAGGAAGCAGTTCGAGCGCGACATGCCGGCGACAGCCTGACTCGCGCCGCCCGCGCCGTCAAGGGCCGGTCCGGCGTGCTCCAATGCGCCCGTGAGCGAGCCGCCGCACATGAGCGAGGTCCGGCGCGAGGCCGGCCCGGACGGAGCGCCCGTGGCGGTGAAAGTCCTGGACCGCGAGCTCTCCGCGCGGGCCGCCATGCGGGCCCGGTGGGAGGCCGCCTCGCCCCGCCTCGCCGGGTTCGAGCACCCCAACGCGGTCCGGCTGCTGGGCCACGCCGAGACCGGCGACGGGCGGCTGAGCGTGACCCTGGCCTGACTGGAGGTGGAGAACCTGCGGGCCGTCCTCCGCCGGGACGGTCCCCTGGCGCCGGCCCGGGCCTCGGCGATCCTGGCCCGGTGGCGCGCGTGATCGGAGAGCCCGTGCTGGCGCACTCGTGGCTCGCCCTCGCCCTGGACGACCCCGACACCGGCCGGTTCCTGGACCCCGAGGGGTTCGGGGGGACGATCGACTACGTGGCGCCGGAGGTGATCGAGGGCCGCCTGCCCACCCTGCGCTCCGACGTGTACGGGCTGGGGTGCACCCTGTTCGAGCTCGTCACGGGGACGGTCCCGTTCCCGCGCGATAACGAGGACGCGACCCTCGAGGCCCACCTCCACGCGGACCCCCCGCCCTCGGGCCACACCGGGATCGACGCGATCGTCCACCGGGCGCTGGCCAAGGACCCGGGCGGGCGCCACCCCACCGCGTCGGACCTCTCGGCGGACCTGGCCCGCGCCGTCAGTTCAGGGACGGGTCGAACGGCATCGTCCGCAGGAACTTGAACGCCTCGCCCTTGCGTTCCACGACGGCCTCCCACAGGCGCTCGGGGTCCTGGAAGAACACGTCCTCGGGGGTGGCCCGCTCGGGGATCCAGGCCTGCTCGGCCACCTCGGCCTCGAGCTGGCCGGGCCCCCAGCCCGCGTAGCCGGCGAAGACACGGGCCCGGCGGAGGCCGACGGCGTCCTCGGCGCCGACCTCGCCGACCAGGAAACCGATGGAGCCGAACGCCACCAATCCGGCCCGGGACACGTCGTCGAACTCGGCGATGATCACCACCGAGTCCGTCTGGACCGGCCCGCCCAGGAACAACGGCTCGTCCTCGCCGACCAGCGGGGTCAGCACCGGCACGGACTCGCCGATCGTGGTCCCGGCCGGCCGGTTGAGGATCACGCCGAGGGCGCCTTCGTCGGTGTGCTCGCCGATCAGGACGACGCTCCGTCGGAAGTTCGTGTCCCACAGCGACGGCCCCGCGATCAGCAGCTGGCCCCCCAGGAACTCGCTCACGGCTCGGAGCCTAGCCGCCGGCCGCCGATCCGAGATAGAACGCCCCTCGTGGGCGACCTGCTGCGGACCCTCGACGGCTACCTGGACGCGATGCCGCGCGCCGCGGCCCGGACCGAGACGGTAGGGCCGCTGACCCTGTTCGTGAACGAGCTGACCGGGTGGCGGTACTACGCGCGCCCCACGCCGGGGGCCGGACCCGTCTCGGCCGTCGACGTGGAGCGGGCCCGGGCCCGCCAGCGCGAGCTGTCCCAGCCCGAGGCCCTGGAGTGGATCGTCGACCTGGTCCCGTCGGTGGGGCC
>JBBDTT010000122.1:0-6699 GCA_040904285.1 Actinomycetota bacterium | reverse complement strand
CGAGGTCGCCGAGCACCACCGGGCGGCCGAGGCCGACCAGCGGGCCCAGCTTCGCCGGCTGCGGGGCCACGAGCGCGTGGAGCTGCCCATGCTGCTGTCGGCGCGGTTCGGCCCCGAGGAGATCGCGGAGCTCTCGGCCGGGGTCGAGGGGCTGGTGCCGTGACCGGCCTCGGGGGGGCGTTGCGCGGGGCTCGTGTGGTCGTCGTCTGCGGGCCGGGGGGCGTCGGCAAGACGACGGCCTCGGCCGCCATCGCGCTCCGTCTGGCGGAGCACGGCCGGCGCGTGATCGTCCTCACGGTCGACCCGGCTCGCCGGCTGGCCGGCGCGCTGGGGCTCCCGGACATCCCCGGGGACCCGGTGCCGATCCGCGCCGGTGAGGGGGTTCGCCTGGAGGCCCTGCAGCTGGACACCAAGCGAACCCTCGACGAGCTCGTCGCCGAGCAGGCCCGCGACGACGAGCAGCGGGACCGCATCCTGGCGAACCGCTTCTACCAGCGGATGGCCGACACGCTGTCCGGGACGAACGAGTACATGGCGATGGAGAAGCTCCACGCCCTGTCGGCGGAGGACCGCCACGACACGATCGTCATCGACACCCCGCCCACCCGCTCCGCGTTGTCCTTCCTGGACGCGCCGCGCCGCCTCACCGATTTCCTGGGCGGCCGGTTCCTACGGGTCCTTCTGGCGCCGTCGGCCGTCGCGGGGCGCGGCGCGCTGCGCGTGACCAACCTCGGCGCCCAGGCGTTCGGGAAGGTCATCCGGCGCGTGACCGGCGCGGAGCTGCTCGCCGACACCGCCGAATTCCTCAGCGCCTTCGACGGGATGTACGGCGGGTTCAAGCGGCGGGCGGCGCGCGTGACGGACCTGCTGCGCGAGCCGAGCACCCGGTTCGTGGTGGTCACCTCGCCCGAAGCCCAGCCCCTCGACGAGGCCGCGTTCTTCGCCGAACGGCTGCGCGAGTCCTCGATGCCTCTCGGCGCGGTCGTGGCCAACCGGTGCCACGGCGGCCGTCCCCGGCTGCCCGCCGGCGCGGAGAGGGCGGCGGAGGCGCTCGCCGGCGGCGACCTGGAGCGTCGCGTCGCGTCGGCGGTCCTGCGGACGCGGCTGGCGTGGCAACTGGTGGACGCCCGCGAGGACGACGCCCTCGCCGCGTTCGAGGCCGCCCACCCCGGACGGCCCCTGGTCCGCGTCCCCGAGCTCGACGGGGACGTCCACGACCTCGAGGGGCTCAGGCGCCTGGGCGACCGGCTGTTCGCGTCATCGCGGTGAGCGCCGGACTCACCCCCGGCCCAGGTCCGCGGCCAGGGCGCCGGCGCCTCGGGCCGCGAAGGCCATGATCGACTCCTGCGGGTTCACCCCCAGGCAGGTCGGGAACAGGCTTCCGTCGAGGACCCACACGCCCGGCGCGCCGTGGACGCGTCCCCAGGGATCGCAGACGGAGGTCGAGGGATCCGCGCCCATCCGGGCCGTCCCCATGGGGTGATACGCGGACAGCTTCAGGTGCTCGGGCCGGAAGCGGCCGTCGCGGACGCGGTCGAGGTCCTCCCGGGAGGCGACCCGCTCGGCGCCGGGAAGGCTCGTCCACACCTCGCTCGCCCCGGCCGCCAGCAGGACCTCGGCCGCGAGGGCCATCCCCCACAGCACGTTGCGGAGGTCGTGCTCGTTCATGCGGTAGGTGACCAGCGGGGACCCCCCCGGGCCGCGGCGCACCCGGCCGCTCGCTGTGTCCGAGACCAGCAGGCCGAGCAGGGCCAGGCGCCGGTAGTCGGCCGCGCGCTCCAGCAGGGGCAGGCCGAACCCGGGGAGCGCGCCGACCCCGATCGCCGGCAGCGGGTTGGTCGCCTCGAGCATCACGTCGTGCGACTCCCACCCCGCGTCCACGTAATAGGACTGGAGGGTCCCCCGCCACGACTGCACGTCGTGATCCATCGTCCCGACCACCGTCGTCGCCGGGTGGATGTGCAGGTTCCGGCCCAACCACCGGCTGCCGCGGCCGAGGCCGCTCCGGCCGAGGAGGAGCGGCGTGAGGATGCTGCCGGCGGCGACCACGACCGCGCTGGCGGTGAACCGGGCCGTGCCCGCATGCCGGTCGCGGGCGTCCAGCACGGTGGCCTCGACGGTGGGCGAGGTCCCGTTCCGCGCCGTGATCCGCTCGGCGCGCACGCCCGTGTACAGGCGGGTGCCGGCCCGTTCGGCGCGAGGCAGATAGGACAGGTGCATCGCCTGCTTCGCGTCGGACGGGCAGCCGAACGTGCACTGGCCGCAGCCGTGGCAGTCGGTGATGTTGCGGGGGATCGGGCCGCCGGAGAGCCCCAGCCGGGTGGCGCCGCGGTGCACGAGCAGGCCGTTCGCGCCGATCAGGTCCCACGGCGCCGGCCGCACGGAGATCGCCTCCTCGACGCGGTCGAAGACCGGGTCGATCGTCGAGGCGTCCAGCCCGGGGATGCCGAACACCGTCTCCCACTGGTCGAGCACCCGCCGCGGCGTTCGGAAGCAGGTCCCCGAGTTGACGAGGGTGGTGCCCCCGACCGCGCGGCCCAGCGGCATCGGGATGATCGGCTTGCCCAGGGCGACCGTCATGCCGCCGTCGCGGCAGAACCGCATGAAGCGCTCCCACGGCGGCCCGTCGAAGTCCTCGCTCGTGACGTACGGCCCCTCCTCCAGGACCACGACCGACAGTCCGGCCTCGGCGAGCTCGCTGGCCGCGGCCGCGCCGCCGGCGCCGCTGCCGATCACGACCACGTCGGCGCGGGCCTCGAACCCGTCGCCGAGCTCGGGGTGCGAGACGGGGCTCAGGAGCCGCCCGGAGCGGTGGGCGCGGGCCTCCACGTCACGACTCCCCGGGGAGCAGCGGCTCGACGAGCGCCCGCCCCGCCGGGCTGTCGGCCAGGCACTCGCCGTCGTCTCCCAGCGCGCGGGTCACTTCCGGATGGCTCGCCCAGGTCGTGACGATGAGCTGCTTGAGCGCCGACAGGGCCACGCCGCGATAGCCGTGGTCCTCGGACAGCCGGGCCACCAGCCGCTCGCGCCGTCCGGGTGACAGACCTCGGAACCGCCGCCCCCGGGTGAGGGACAGCGCCGAGAAGGCTCTGACCAGCCCGACGACCCGCGTGGCCTGGGCCGCGGGGAGCCGCTCGATGGCCCCGGCCACCGAGCCGCCGGCGTCGACGGCCTCGGCCGAGGGGAGCGGGCCGCCATCGGGCAGGAGCGTGGCGGCGAGCGCTCGAAGGGTCCGCCGGTCGCGCTCGGAGAGCTTCACCGCGGCGCAGTCTAGGTCGGCAGGGCTCAACCGGTCGTGCCCGGCGGGCGAAGGTATCCTTGGGGGACCGCGCGAAACCCTTTGGTTGTCAGATGATCCGTGAACCCGCCACCCACCGTGCCCCCGTCGTACTCGGGCGGGATGAGCCCCTCCGCATCTCGGACGGGGCATTTCGACTGATCCTGATGGGGGTCGTGGTCCTGGTGGCGGGGGCGATCTTCGCGCTCTCGATGCTCCCCCAGACCCGCGCCACCGCCAGCGCCACGATGCGGTTCACCGGCCAGTTCACCGACCTCGGTCCCGACGACCTCCAGTTCCCCAGGTTCCCGGAGCGCTCCACGATCCTGGCCCGCGACCGCTCGGTCCTCGCCACGCTGTACCTCGACGAGAACCGGAAGGTGGTTCGTCTGCAGGACATCGCGCCGATCGCGCGGCAGGCCGTCATCGCCATCGAGGACGACGGGTTCTACGAGCACGGCGCCCTCGACGTGGCCGGCATCCTGCGCGCCGCGTTCAAGAACCTGAAGGCGGGCGAGGTCACCGAGGGCGGCTCGACCATCACCCAGCAGCTCGTGAAGGGCATCTTCACCAGCGGCGAGCGGACGTTCGCCCGCAAGCTCGAGGAGGCCCGCCTGGCCTTCCGCATCGAACAGGCCTACTCGAAGGACGAGATCCTCGAGCTGTACCTGAACGAGGTCTACATGGGCCGCAGCGTCAACGGCATCGAGGCCGCGTCGGAGTTCTACTTCGCCAAGTCCTCGAGGAGCCTGACCCTGTCCGAGGCGGCGATGCTGGCCGGCCTCATCGCCGCCCCCGAGGCGTTCAACCCAGTCACCGAGCCCGAGGCCGCGCTGGCCCGCCGCAACCACGTCCTCGACCGGATGATGGTCCTGGACATGGTCACCGAGGCCGAGGGGGAGGCCGCACAGACCGAGCCGATCGTGCTCGACGACTCGCTGCGCACGACGAACAAGCCGGGGCGGGCGCCGTACTTCGTCGAGTACATCCGCAACACGATCCTCAAGGACAAGACGTTCGGGCGGACCCTGGCCGAGCGCAAGCGCGCGCTCTACCAGGGCGGGCTGCAGATCCACACCACGCTCGACCCCAAGTGGCTCCGGTACGCCAAGGACTCGGTGCAGGGCCAGCTGCCCCTGCCCGAGGATCCCGAGTCGGCGGTCGTCACGATCGAGTCGACGAACGGGGCGATCCGCACGCTGCTGGGCGGAACCGATTTCGAGGACCAGCAGTTCGACCTGGCGACGCAGGGACTGCGCCAGCCCGGCTCGGCGGCGAAGCCGTTCACGCTCGTGGCCGCGCTCGAGCAGGGGATCCCGGCCGGCAAGGTCTACAACAAGGCGTCCCCCGCCCTCATCTCGGGGTGCGGCTCACCCGACCCGTGGCCGGTCCACAACGCCGAGGGGGGGACAGCGGAGGGCTACATCAACATGGCCGAGGCGACGGCCCAATCGGTCAACGTCTACTTCGCGCAGCTCATCAAGGACGCCGGGCCCTCGAGCGTGGTCGACGCGGCCGAGCGGATGGGCGTCCGCTCCGAGCTGGTGCCCGTGTGCTCCATGACCCTCGGCGGCGTCGAGGTCACCCCGCTCGACATGGCGAGCGCGTACGCGACGCTGGCCAACGACGGGCTGTACTGCGCGCCCTTCGCGATCCAGCGGGTGGAGGGTCCGAACGGCGAGCTGGTCCACCGGCACGCGAAGGAATGCAAGCAGGTCGTCGATCCGAAGATCGTGGCGACGGTCTCCTCGTTCCTCCAGGGCGTCGTCCATGGCGGGACCGGCGGGAATGCGTACATCCAGCGGCCGATGGCGGGCAAGACCGGCACCACCAACGAGCACTCCGATGGCTGGTTCGTGGGGTACCTCCACCAGCAGCTGTCGACGGCGGTTTGGGTCGGCGACATCCGCGGCGCCATCCCGATCGAGAACCGCGGCTCGATCGAGGGGTCGCTGTTCGGCGGCAACAAGCCCGCCCTCATCTGGCACGACTACATGATCCGGGCGGCCGAGGGCCTCCCGGTCACCTCCTTCCCGGCGGCGCCGCCGCTCCCCTCGGCCGAGGTCCCCGACGTGCTCGGGCTGACCGAGACAGAGGCCATCGACGTCCTGGGCGAGGCCAACTTCACCGCGATCGTCGAGCAGAAGCCCGCGGTCGGGCCGGCCGGCGTCGTCGTCCAGCAGGACCCGGGAGGCGGAGCCTCGGTGACCGCCGGATCCGCCGTCACGATCTGGGTCTCGAACGGGAAGACCCCCATGCGGCGGGTGCCGAACGTCATCGGCGACACCCAGCAGGACGCGCACAACCGCCTGACCGAGATGGAGTTCGAGGTCGTCGTCGAGAACGTCGACGTCCACGATCAGGACGAGGAGGGCATGGTCCTGGACCAGGACCCGCAGCCCGGGAAGAAGGTCGCGCTCGGCTCGACGGTGACGATCGTGGTGGGCCGCTACGTGCCCGAGCAGTCGCCGAGCCCGAGCACCTCCGTCAGCCCGAGCTACAACTGCAACCCGAACGGCACGCCCCGCTGCGACCCGCCGTCCGGCGGCGCCCCGGTGGGCGCCGGCCAGGTCGCGGGCGGGTTCGCCGGCGTGTTCCTGCCCCTCCTGCTCGCCGCCGGCGCGCGGCGGCGCTCCCTCAGGCCCCGCTGAGCCGGGCCCGGACGGCCTCGCTCACGGCCTTGCCGTCGGCACGGCCCCTGGTCTGGACCATCACGGCCTTCATGACCGCGCCGAGATCCCCCGGACCGGACGCGCCCGTCGAGGCGACCGCGGCCTCGATGATCGAGCCGAGCTCGTCCTCCGAGAGGGCCTCGGGCAGGTAGGGCTCGAGCACGGCGAGCTCGGCGCGCTCGCGCTCGACCAGCTCGGTCCGCCCCGCCCCCTCGTACGCCTCGATGGACTCCTTGCGCCGCTTGGCCTCCCGGACCGCGATCTCGGTGAACTCCTCGGCGGAGAGCTCGTGGCCGAGCTCGACCTCCCGGTTCTTCACCGAGGCCGACAGCAGCCGGAGCGCGCCGACGCGGACCTTCTCCCCGGCCTTCATGGCGGCGTGGATCTCGGTCTGCAGCTGATCCTTCTCGGCGCTCACCTAGACTCGCTCCATGCTCGGGTGGATCCTGCTCGGCGTCCTCGCGGCGGGACTGGGGTGCGTGACGTACGGGGTGTTCGTGGAGCGCACCTGGTTCGCGCTCCGCCGCTACCGCCTGGAGATCCTACCCGCGGGCGCTCCGGCCCTCACGATCCTGCACCTGTCCGACCTGCACTTCACCCGCGGCGACGGCCGCAAGCGGCGGTTCGTGGAGTCGCTCCCGAGGGCCGACATCGCGATCGTCACCGGCGACATGCTCGGCGAACCCGAGGGTGTGGAGAACGCCGTCGGGGCGCTGCGGAGCGTCCGGGGAGGCCGCGCCTCGTGGTTCG
>JBBDTT010000121.1:0-6712 GCA_040904285.1 Actinomycetota bacterium | reverse complement strand
TCGACGTCCAGCTCCAGAGTCGGCACGACAGCGGATTGTCGGCCCACGCGGCGGAGCGGGGCAAGCGGCGAGGCTTCCCCGCGCATGGAGGGGCTCGCCCTGGCGCCGTACTTCTCCTTAAGGGTTGTGGAACCAAGCGGGCGCTCAACTCCCTGCCCCTTCACCCGCGGCGCCCCGACCCGACTAGGTACCCAACGCGAATGGCGTAGCCCTGAAGCTTGTCAACCATCCAGTTCTTCGGTGCATCCTCGGACCCCGGCGGTGGATGATCGCGGTCTACCCGAAGGAGGTTGCGGATGGCCGGCGTGATCGTGGTTGGGGCGGGCGAGGGTGACGTCGTCGAGTCGAGCTCCGGGGTCGCCCACATCAAGGTCGACGTCGAGGGCCTCTACCTGAGCGAGACGACGTCGGGACCCATGCCGATGATCGACCTGCACGTCCACCGGAACCACTCGGACGCGTTCTACGTCCTGGACGGCGAGATCGAGGTGGCGACCTCCGCCACGGACAGCCTGCGGCTCGGCGCGGGCGGGTTCGCCGTCGCCCCGCCGGGCGCGCCGCACGCGTTCGCCGTCCCGGAGCGCGCCCGCTTCCTCAACATCCACGCGCCGGGGATGGCCTTCGGCACCTACATGCGGGGGCTCGTCGGGTTCCGTGAACGCGGCGAGGCGCCGACGCCCGAGTTCTTCGCGCGCTTCGACATCCACCCTCCCGCCTGAACCTCGCCGCTCGGGAGGACCCCGCGCCACGGGCCTAGAATCCCCACGACGTGAAGCCCCGCCGTTCGCCCGTCGCTCTGCCCGTGCTCCTGGTGCTCCTCGCCTTGGGCTCGGCCGGGCTCGCCCCGCCCGCCGGCGCCCAGGAGGCCGCGTACACCACCCTGATCGACGTGCGGGTGGCCATGGACGACGGCGTCCGCCTGGCGGCGGACGTGTACGTGCCGGCCGGCCCCGACGCCGACGGCGACGGGCTGTACCCGTGCGTGGTGGAGCTCACCCCCTATCGCAAGGAGAACCGCGCCGCGGAAGGGGCGTCTTACCTGCCGGGCCAGGGGATCGCACTGATCGAGGTCGACGCGCGCGGGACGGGAGGCTCGGAGGGCGAGTACGACATCGTGTTCTCCGTGCGGGAGCAGGCCGACGCCGTGCAGTGGATCGACTGGGCGGCGACCACCGCGACCAGGGACGGAGCGCCGCTCCGCGCCGACGGCCGGAACAAGCTCTGCGAGCGCACGGTCGGGATGTACGGCGGCAGCTACTCGGGGATCATCCAGTACCTCGTCGCGAGCCTGCCGGCCCGCGGCCGCGGTGACGTCCCCGCGGCGAGCCGGTACCTGGCGGCGGTCGCGCCGCAGCGGGCGTACGGCGACCTGTATCGCGACATCGTGTACCACGGCGGCATCGCCATCTCCTCCTTCGGCGCCATCTGGACCGCGGGAACCAACGCCTACTACACCCAGCCGCCCACCGACGTGGCCTCCGCGGAGGGACAGGCGGCCTGGACCGATCACCTCACGAAGAACGACCCCATGCTCAGCAACTACCTGGAGCATCCGTACGTCGAGGACCTGTTCTCGAGCGACGACACGGACCGGCAATGGACGCAGCGCCTGTACGCGGACTCGAGCACGCTCCCCCGGATCCAGAACCTCCGGGTGCCCACGCTGCACCTCGCGGGCTGGTTCGACGCGTTCACCCAGGGACAGCTCGAGGTCTTCTCCCGGGCCCATCAGCTGGAGCGCCGGCTGGGCAAGCGTGGACCGAACTTCTTGATCGTGGGCCCCTGGAACCACTCCGGGACGCATTTCATCAACCCGAACCAGGGCTTCCGGGAGCACCTCGGCCAGTGGTACCGGTACTGGCTGGAGGGCCGCGCGGCGGGCGCTTCGCAGCCGCGGTGGGTCGCCCGGGGCTTCGACGGCCGAGGCGCCCGCGCGCACTACTTCTCGATGCGCAGCGGCGTGGTGAACGCCCAGGGGCCCGGGGACGGGGCGTGGATGAACGCGCCGACCTGGCCGCCTCCCCGGCTCGACGTCCGGCGCTGGTACCTCCGCGCCGGCGGAGAGCTCTCGCCCGAGCCGCCGGGCTCGCCCGAGACCGCGGACACCTACCTGTACGACCCCGCTGCCGGGACGGCCGAGGCGCTGTCGCGATGGGACAACGCCGCGGGCACGCCCCACCCGGCGTGGGACCAGCGCACCGACGGTCCGAAGGGGCTCACATACACCACGGCCCCCTTCGAGCGACCGTTGTCTGTCGCGGGCCCGATCTCCATGCGGCTCACGGCGTCGACCACCGGCCTCCCCCTGGTCGTCTCGGCGGGTGCGGGGGACGACTGGCCGGGCGCCGCGCAGATGGTCCCCCCGTATCACGACACCGACTGGATCGTGAAGGTGTCCGACGTGGCCCCCGACGGGACGGCGACCCTGCTCACCGCCGGCTACCTCCGAGCCTCGCACCGGGCGCATGCCCCGCGCCGGGGCGTGTGGATCGACGGCCAGCTCGTGGCGCCCTACCACCTGCACACGGCGGCCCGGGCGGTACCCCCCGCGATCGGCCAGGCCCTGGACTACGAGATCGGGATCTGGCCGACGGCGAAGGTCTTCGCGCCGGGGCACCGGCTGCGGATCGACCTGTACTCGGCCGACACGCCGAACCACCTCGCGCTGCTCAAGCCGGCCCTGAACACGGTGTTCCACGATCCGGGCAGGTTGTCCTACCTGTCGATCCCCGTCGCCCCGTAGCGGGATCCGCTCGGCGGAGCGGGGCAAGCGGCGGGTAGGCTTCCCCGCGGATGGAGGGGCTCGCCCAGATCGTGACCACCGTCTCCACGCGGGACGAGGCGCTCGCGCTCGCCCACGAGGCCGTCGACGCAGGGGCCGCGGCGTGCGTCCAGATCCTCGGTCCGATCACGAGCGTCTACCGCTGGGAGGGGCACGTCCAGGAACAGTCCGAGTTCCTGCTGCTCGCCAAGGCGCCCGGCGAGCGGTCCGAGGCGCTCGCCGCCTTCCTGGCCGAACGCCACCCGTTCGACACCCCGGAGGTGGCCGTGTACGAGGCCGGATGGGTGGATCCCCGGTACCTCGCCTGGGCCGCCGAGGTCACCGCCGTGCAGGAATCCGAGCCCCCGTCCGCCAAGCAGTAGGGATGCGCACACGCCGAAACCGAACCCGCATCGCCCTCAGCCTGTTCGTCCTCGCCGCCGGAACCCTCGTTTCGCCCGCCCGGGCCCAGGATTCCGCCGTCCCCGTGATCCCGGACCTGGTCGAGTCGGTCACGATCATCCCGCCCGGCCAGGACGGCACCATGGACCTGGTCCAGTTCGCGGAGTTCCAGGCCGCCGACTCCCGCCCCGAGCACTACGACGACCAGCTGGAGATGTACGCGGGGCTGGTGGACGACGAGGACGTGACCCCCGAGGACCTCCTCACGTACTACCACACGCAGCAGTTCGGCCCCGAGGAGATCGTCGAGGAGTACTCGCCCACCGAGGGCGTGACCGTCTACCGCGACGCCCTGGGCGTCCCTCACATCTACGGCGACACGATCGCGAACACCGAGTTCGCCGTGGGCTACGTGACCGCCCAGGACCGGCTGTTCCAGGCCGACGTGTTCCGCCACGCCGCGCTGGGGACGCTGGCAAGCTTCGTCGGCCCGAGCTTCGTCGAGATGGACAAGGCCATCCGCAGCGAGGGCTACACCGAGGAGGAGCTCCAGAAGATGCTGGACGCGCTGCCCAAGGTCTTCCCGCAGCGCGGACTGGGCAAGTCGATCCTCGACGGCCTCGCGGCCTACACCGAGGGCATGAACGCCTACATCGACGAGGTCTCGGCCGACCCGACCATCGCGCCGGCGGAGTACTTCGCCACCGGCAACTACCCGCCGGAGCCCTGGCGGGCCATCGACACGGCGGCGCTCGGCGTGCTGCAGCTCAGGAT
Organism: Actinomycetota bacterium; assembly: GCA_040904285.1. GTDB lineage: Bacteria > Actinomycetota > UBA4738 > UBA4738 > JBBDTT01 > JBBDTT01. The sequence continues at coordinate 2,775 of JBBDTT010000121.1, read as the reverse complement.
CTTCGGCGAGACCGCGGGCGCCGAGCTCCGCAACGGGGAGCTCTTCCGCGAGCTCGCGCAGAAGCTCGGTCCGACGATCGGGGGGAAGGTCTTCAACGACCTCCGCCGCCGCAACGACCCCTCCGCCTACACCTCGATCGCCACGGAGAACGGCCGGTGGCCCTCCCAGCGCCTGCCCCGGGTGAACCCGAAGGCGATCGCGATCCCGGACGAGCCGGAGCAGTCCGAGGAGCCCGCCGCCAGGGACCCCCGGGTCGCGATCAACGAGGGCCTGGCCCGGATCGGCTTCCCGACGCTGGGCTCGGCCGCCTCGAACGCCCTGCTCGTCTCGGGCCGGCGCTCCACCAGCGGACACCCGCTCCAGATCGGCGCGCCGCAGGTGGGCTACTCCGTGCCGCAGTTCTTCATCGACCTCGACGTCCACGGGGGAACCCCCGAGCGCCGCCTGGACTTCCGGGGCGCCGCCGTGCCCGGAGCGTCCCTGCTGGCCGCCGTGGGCCGGGGCATCGACTACGCCTGGACGCTGACCACCGGCATGTCCGACGCCGTCGACGTCCGGGCGGAGCTGCTCTGCAACCCGGACGGCTCGAAGCCCACCGTGGACTCCAAGCACTACGTGTTCCGCGGGAAGTGCCGCGCGATGAGCACCCGCGAGGAGACCATCTCGTGGAACATGCCGCCCACGGCGCTCCTCGACCCCGCCACCGCCCAGCCGCCCGGCTCGGAGACGATCACGATCGATCGCACCCGGCACGGCCCCGTGTTCTCCCGGGGGACCGTCCGGGGCAAGCCCGTGGCGTGGGTCCGCCAGCGGCTGTTCTGGCAGCGTGAGCTGGAGTCGTTCGCCGCGTTCACCGGCTGGAACTCCTCCAGCGAGACGAAGTCGATGGCCGACTTCTTCCGGGCCGCCGACCGGATGACCGTCTCGTTCAACGTCTTCTACGCCGACGCGAAGAACATCGGCTACCACCACATCGGCGAGTACCCGGTCCGGGCTGCGGGCGTCGACCCGCGCCTGCCGACGTGGGGGACCGGCGCCTGGGAGTGGAAGGGCGTCTGGCCGTTCAACAGGAACCCGCACGTGCGCAACCCGAAGCAGGGCTGGCTGGTGAACTGGAACAACAAGCCCGCCGCAAGCTGGGGCAACGGCGACGACACCGCGTGGGGAGACGTGCAACGCGTCCGCCTGCTGGCGGCGAACATGCGCGAGCGGCTGGCCGGCGGCAAGAAGATCGACCGGGCCGACCTGGTCGACGTGATCCGCGACGCCGCGACGCGCGACATGAACGCGTTCCGGCTGCTTCCGCAGTTCCTCGCCCCGGTCAAGGGCGCGATCGCGGCCAGGCCCGCCCCCGCGGACAGAGATCAGCTGGCCGTGGCCGTCGGGATCCTCGAGGCCTGGTACGGCGCGGGACAGCACCGGGCCGACCAGGACCACGACGGCAACGACGACAACGGCCCCGCCACGGCGATCTTCGACGCCTGGTACGACGCGACGGTGGCGAAGGTGTTCGAGGACGAGCTCGGCGACGCGATGGGCCTGGTCGGCGTGCCCCGCTCGGACCGCCCGGAGTTCAACAACGGGTCCTCGTACTTCGCCGACTTCGGCAACTACCTGGCCAACCTGCTGTCCCGGCGGCCGCTCGCGCGCAACTACTGCGACGACATGAAGACCACGGCCGTGCGAGAGGGATGCGGCGCCGCGCTGCTGGCGGCGCTCCGTTCGGCGCTCGACGCCCTCACGACGGAACAGGAGACCGAGGACCTGTCCGCGCTCACCCGGCCGGCCGACATGATCTCCTTCGGGGCCCAGGGCGGAGGCAGCGTCCCGGACATCCCGTGGCAGAACCGGGGGACGTACAACCACATCGCGGAGATCACCGGCCGCCGGCACTGACCTCCCGCCACGACTTCGCGGGGCGAGGGTAGGCTGATGCCGTGCGCCTGGCGGGCACGACCCTCGAACGCAACGCACCGCTTCCTCAGTTCCGGCTGACCGAGGCCGCCTCCGACACCGAGTTCGGCCCGTGGGACGTCAAGGGGCGGCGGGCGCTGGTCCTTGCGTTCCTCCACGGGGGGTGCGCGGAGTGCGCGGGGTTCGCCGAGGAGCTCGCGGCGCGCGGAGACCAGTTCACGGTGGCCGACGCGAACGTGTACGCGGTGGCGCCGGAGCGGATCGGCGCCCTCCCGACGCTGGTCGACCCCGACGGCGCCGTGGCGCGGGCGTACCTGGGCGACGACGGCGAGGTCCCCACGGTGGTGCTGGCGGACCGGTACGGGGCGGCCTGGGCCGCCTACCCGGGGTTCGCGCACGACCTGCCCACGGTGGGAGAGTTGGCGGCGACGGCCTGGCACATGGCCCTGCAGTGCGCGGACTGTGCCGTGCCCGTCTGGCCGGAGACGTGAGCAGTCCGAGCGTGACGTGAGAAGGAGGCGAGGATGAAGGCGGCGGACCTGCGCTCGTGCTCGTTGTTCGAGGGGCTGTCCCACGACGACCTGGAGGTCGTCGCGCGGTGGGCCGACGAGGTCGAGGTCCCCGAGGGCAAGCACCTGGTCGACGAGGGCCGGTTCGCGTACGAGTTCTTCGTGATCCGCGCCGGCACCGCCGAGGTTCGGCACGGAGACGAAACGGTGCGCGAGCTCGGCGCGGACGACTTCTTCGGGGAGATCGGGCTCCTGGCGGGCGAGGGCAAGCGCACCGCGACCGTGGTGGCGGCCTCGCCGATGCGGCTGATCGTGATGTCTGCTCGGGACTTCTCGGCCATGGCGGACCAC
>JBBDTT010000120.1:0-6753 GCA_040904285.1 Actinomycetota bacterium | reverse complement strand
CGCGACGCAGGCGATCACGTCGGCGACCAGGCGGCCCTGGACCATCGACGGCAGCGACTGCAGGTTCACGAACGAGGGATCGCGGATCGCCACGCGGTACGGGCGGTTCCCGCCGTCGGAGACGACGTAGTAGCCGAGCTCGCCCCGGGGGGACTCGACGGCCTGGTAGACCTCGCCGGCGGGGACCCGGATGCCCTGGGTCACCAGCTTGAAGTGGTTGATCAGGGCCTCCATCGACTCCTCCATGATGTGTTTCACGTACGCCTCGGAGTTGCCGATGCCGTCGGGCCCGACCTCGAGCTTGGCGGGCCACGCGAGGTGGGGGTCGTCGATCATCACCCGTCCCCCGGGAAGGCGGTCGAGGGCCTGCCGCACGATCTTCAGGGACTCGCGCATCTCCTGGATCCGGATCATGTAGCGCGCGTAGCAGTCGCCCTCGGTCCTGGTGACGACCTCGAAGTCGTAGTCCTGGTACCCCAGGTAGGGCTCGTCGCGGCGCAGGTCGTGCGCGACGCCGCTCGCGCGGAGCATCGGCCCGGTCACGCCCAGGCCGATCGCGTCCTCGGGGGAGAGATGTCCTACGCCCACGTTGCGTTCGAGCCAGATGGGGTTCTCTGACAACAGCGCCTCGTACTCGTCGATGCGCCCCGGCATCGTCTCGAGGAACCCCCGGATCATGTCGATGCCGCCCTCGGGGAGGTCCATGACCAGCCCGCCGATGCGGACGTACGCGTGGTTCATGCGCAGCCCGGTGACGGCCTCGAAGATGTCCATGATGCGCTCCCGCTCCCGGAACCCGTACAGCATCACCGAGACCGCGCCGAGCTCCATGCCGCTCGTGGCGAGCCAGACCAGGTGGCTCGCGATCCGGTTGAGCTCCATCGCGATGACGCGGATCACCTGCGCCCGCGGCGGCGCCTCGATCCCCAGCAGGCGCTCCACGGCCATGCAGTACGCGACCTCGTTGAAGAACGGCGAGAGGTAGTCGGCGCGGGTGACGAACGTCACGCCCTGCTGCCACGTCCGGACCTCGATGTTCTTCTCGATCCCGGTGTGCAGGTAGCCGATCACCGGCCGGGCGGCGACGACGGTCTCGCCGTCGAGCTCGACCACGAGCCGGAGCACCCCGTGCATCGAGGGGTGCTGCGGGCCGAAGTTCACGACCAGTGTGTCCTCGCGGACGTGCGGCCACGGGGTCTGCTGCGACGAGGCGAAGCCGCCCGAACCGCCGGACATCGCGGGCTCGGACATCAGTAGGCCCGCCGGTCGGGCGGAGGGATGTGGGCGCCCTTGAACGGTACGTTGACGCCGCCCAGGCCGGCGTCCTTGCGAAGGGGATGCCCCTCCCACTCGTCGGGGAGCAGGATCCGGCGGAGCTCGGGGTGGCCGTCGAACGTGACCCCGAACATGTCGAAGACCTCCCGCTCCTGCCAGTTCGCCGTCGGGAACATCGACGTCACCGACGCGATGCGCGCGCCGGAGTCCGGCAGCCCGGTCTTCACGCGGACACGGTGGTGATGGGCCATCGACCGCAGGTGGTACGCGAGCCAGAACCGGGGGTCGGCGCCGGGCCAGTCCGTGCAGGCCACGCCGGACAGGAAGCCGAAGTCGAGCTCGGCGTCGTCCCGGAGGGCCCGCAGCGTCGGCAGGAGGTCCGCGGGGGGCACCGTGACGGTCACCTCACCGCGCGCCTCGAGGACGTCGGGGAACCGGCCGTGCAGCCGCTCGGCGAGCTCGGCGGACCTCATCCGTCGAAGCGCCCCTCGCGCATGATCTTCTCGTGGAGCCGGAGGATGCCGTACATCAGCATCTCGGGCCGCGGCGGGCACCCCGGCACGTAGATGTCGACGGGGACGACCTGGTCGACGCCCTGGACGATCGCGTAGTTGTTGAACATGCCACCCTCCGAGGCGCACACGCCCATGGAGATCACCCACTTCGGCTCGGGCATCTGGTCGTAGACCGTGCGCAGGACCGGCGCCATCTTCTGCGACACGCGCCCCGCCACGATCATCAGGTCGGCCTGCCGGGGCGAGGCGCGGAACACCTCCATCCCCCACCGGGCGATGTCGTGGTCGCCGGCGCCCGTCGCCATCATCTCGATCGCGCAGCACGCCAGCCCGAACGTGACCGGCCACAGGGACTGCTTCCGCGCCCACGACACGGCCTTGTCCAGTCTGGTCAGCAGGATGCCCCGCTTGACCTCGTCCTCGATCTGCTCGGGCGAGCCGGGCGCCCCGCGCTCCCACGTGACCGGCATCAGCCCTCACTCCAGTCGAGGCCGCCCTTCTGCCACACGTACACGTAGGCGACGAACACGAGCGCGATGAAGATCCCCATCTCGACCAGGCCGAACAGGCCGAGCTGGCGGAAGGTGACCGCCCACGGGTAGAGGAAGATCGTCTCGACGTCGAAGATGATGAACAGCATCGCCACGACGTAGAACCGGACGGGGAAACGCTCCCCCTTCGGGGACCGCTCCGGCTCGATGCCGCATTCGTAGGGCGCGCTCTTCGCCGGTGTCGGCCGCTTCGGTCGCAGCACCGCCGAGGCCATCAGCGACAGGATCGCGAACGCCGACGACACGACCAGCAGGATCAGGATCGGCAGATAGTCCGCGAGCACATCCCCTCCTACTCCTCGCGCGCGATCCGCTCGAGCGCCCAGAACATCTTGTCCTGAACGTCACCGTCCCGGCCATCCGACAGGTTGGCCATGACCCGGAGGAGGAACGCCATGAGCGTCCTCCGCGGGAGCCCGTACTTGGTGGCGAGGCGCATCACCCTCGGGTCGCCGATCGCCTTGACGAACCCGCGGCCCAGCTTGAAGTACCGGCCGTAGCGCTGGCGCAGGACCGTCGGGTACAGGTGCGCCACGGCGGGGCGGTCCTTGACGAGCGCCTCGTACAGGAGGTCGGCGGCCAGCTCGCCCGACTCCATCGCGTAGGCGATGCCCTCGCCGTTGAACGGGTTGACGATGCCGCCGGCGTCGCCGACCACGAGCATCCCCGGGCGGGCCAGCGGCCGCCGGTTCATCCCCATCGGCAGGGGGCCGGACAGCAGCGGGCCGAGGGCGTTCTCCTCGGTTAGCTCCCAGTCCGCGGGGAGCGACCGGACGAAGACGTCGAACAGGCGCTGCGCCGAGACGTCGCGGAAGCTCCGGTACGTGTTGAGCAGACCGGCGCCGACGTTCAGCACGCCGTCACCGAGCGGGAACACCCAGCCGTAGCCCGGCAGGTTGCGGCCGCGGTCGTCGAGGTCGAGCCACGACTCGAGGACCGGGTCCTGCGCCCGGGGGCTCCGGTAGTAGCGGCGGGCGGCGATCCCCAGCGGCCGGCCGGGGTCGCGCCGGACGCCGGCCCCGCCCGCGAACCGGGAGGCGCCGCCGTCGGCGGCGACGACGAACCGGGCCCGGACCGTCTCCGGCTCGCCGCCGCGGATCACCGTCGCGCCGGTCACCCACTGGTCGGCCTCGACCCGGGGCGTCCGGGCCTCGGCCTCCTCCCACAGCATCGCGCCGGCCTTCTGGGCCCGCTGCGCCAACAGGTGGTCGAAGTCGAGGCGGGTTCGCACGACGCCGTAGGAGGGGAACTCCCGCAGGTCCGGCCAGGGCAGGGTGATCGTGAAGCCGTGGGCATGGGAGCGCAGGCCGTCGACGCGGACGAAGGCGGGGTCGGTGGGGTCGACGCCCATGCGCTGGAGGACCCGGACCCCGCGCGGGGTGAGCCCGTCGCCGCAGACCTTCTCCCGAGGGAAGCGCGCCTTGTCGACGGAGAGCACGTTCACGCCGTGCTTGGCCAGGTGGTAGGCCGTGGCCGAGCCGCCGGGACCGGCCCCGACCACCAGGACATCGACCTCGGTCGTCTTCCCCGTCGCCGTCACCTCCGCCGATGCGCGACGCTTGTGAAGACTTTCACAAGAACCCGCACTCTACGCCCCGACACGGAGTCGCGGCAACGCGAGGAGTGGCTACCCGGTGGAGCGGTTGGGACGGATCACCCTCAGGTCCCGGCGCGGCCGGTCGATGCCATCGCGGCCTCGATGCCCCGGCGGTCCGCTCCCTCCCGGGCGAGGGCCTCGAGGAAGGCGAGGCGCGCCCCGTCGAGGGCCGGCCCGCGGCCCCGCACTCGCCCGATCCGCTGGCGAACCAGGGCGCGACGGCCCAGCCCGGGGATCGCGGCCAGGGTGCCCACGGCGGCCAGGAACCCGAGGAGCCGAAGGGCGGACCCGGCCGGCTCGGCCGCCTCCCGCACCCCGGCGACGTGCGCGGACCGGTCCGCGGAGAGCCAGGCCTGCAGGAACGACAGCGAGGCGGCCCACCCCGTCTGCAGCGTCCGTTCGTCGTCAGCGGACTCGAGGTTGGCGTGGGTCGTGCCCGCGACCTCGACCACGCGGTGGGGGACGCGGTTGCGGACGAGCGCCTCCTCCATCGCCTCGACCTGGCCGAACGGGACCACTTCCTCGGTCGAGTTGGCGATGAGCAGCGCGCCGTCGGAGGGGTCCACGTGGGCGATCGGAGAGGCGGCGCGCAGCGCCCCGGCGCAGGGAGCGCCCGAACACCCCACGAACCGCCGCACGACGAACGACAGCCAGCCGCCCTCGGACTGCCGGGCGTCCCCGGGGAGCGACTCGAGATCCATCGGGCCGGACCACGAGACCGCGGCCCGGACCCGCGACCCGCCCACCAGGCTGCCGCTCCCCGCCACGGCGAGCATCGCCGCGAGGTGCCCGCCCGAGGAGCGGCCGAACGCCGCGATCCGCGCGGGGTCCACCCGGTAGCGCGAGGCGTGGGCCCGGATCCACCGAACGGCGGCCTGCGCGTCGTGGAGCGCGGCGGGGTGCGGATGCCGTGGAGCGAGCCGGTAGTCGATGGCGAAGGCCGCGAACCCGTTTTGGGCGAAGGCGCGGCCGTCGCGGGCGACGTCCGACCGCGTGCCGCGGGTCCAGCTGCCTCCGTGCAGCAGGACGACGGCCGGATGGAGGCCGGCGCCAAGCGGGAGGTACGCGTCGAGACGAAGCGCCTCGCCCTCCGGGGCGGCGAAGGTCCGGCCGAGGAGAACGCGGACCGCCCCGTCGGCCTGGGCGGGGGCGGGACGGCCGAGCATGCCGACGAGGAGCGCGATCACGGCGAACCGGGTCTTCGTCACGCCGCCCCCTTTGGCTCGGACACCACCGAGTATAGATCTGGACGCCCCGGCAGTGACCGCGAGTCAGTCGCCGGACGACCGCCTCTAGATGGGGGGCTCGAAGCTCTGGGTCAGCCGCTGCAGCGGCAGGATCACCCTCTGCCACAGCCCGGTGACGAGCAGCACGCCGATGATCACCATCAGCGTGCCGCCCACCCCCGCGAACCAGTGGTAGTTGCGCTTCACGAACCCCAGGGCGCGGGTCACCCGGTTGACGCCGAGGGCGATGAGCAGGAACGGCAGCCCGAGCCCGAGGGAGTAGACGAAGAACAGCAGCGCGCCCTTGACGATCCCCTGGGTGGCCGCCACAGCGAACATCCCGCCCAGGACCGGGCCGATGCACGGCGTCCATCCCGTCGCGAAGGCCATGCCCAGCGGGAACGCCCCCGCCGGGCCGGGGCGGACCCGCTCCAGGAACGGCCGCCGCTCGGCGAACAATCCCGGGCGGCCGAGCCGCAGCGCGTACAGCACCATGAACGCGCCGACGACGATCACGATCACCCCGGCCACCGTCAGCGCCGCGCTCGACCGCAGGAACCGGGTCACCGCTCCCCCGCCCAGGCCTCCCAACGCACCCAGCGTCGTGAACACCGTGGCGAACCCGAGAACGAACAGCATCGTCGGCAGCAGGGGGTGCGAGCCGTCGCGCTCCTGCGTGCCCGAGACGAACGAGACGTAGCCGGGCACCACCGGCAGCACGCACGGCGATGCGAACGAGACCAGTCCCGCGGCGAACGCGAGCAGCGGCGCCCACCACGCGTTCAGCCCCTCGCTCACGAACTCCGGCACGGGCCTATCGAAGCACGGTGGGACCGAGTTGCGCGCCTTCCGACACGAGAGGAGGGACGCCCGCCTCGACCCCAGGTCAGCGCAGCGAGCGCAGGAAGGCCTTCGTGAAGTCCAGGACGAACAGGCGCGTCGAAACCAGGGTGGTCTCGCCGGCCATCCGGCCCGTGAAGCGCCACGTCGTCGCGCGGGGGTTCCAGGAGGTCACCGTTTCGCCGAAGTTCGGGCAGGTCAGCTCCTGCGGCCGGGTGCCCCCGGTCAGGGTTGCGTGGCCCACGCCGCGACCGACGCTCACGTTCGCGGTGGAGCAGGGCGGGATCCCGATCCCGACGCTGCCGTACCGGCCTCCCGGGGCCTCGGCGGCCATGAACACGGTAGCGCCGTAGGCGCCCGCGCCCAGGATCGCCAGCCGATCGCCGGCGCGGACCGCCGGCAGGTGCCGGCCGAGCGCAAGATAGTCGCCGCTCTCGCACACCGGCCCGACCACATCGGCCGTGATCTCCGCCGTGCCTGACGCCGGCTCCGTCAGCGGCCGGATCGCATGGTAGGCGTCATAGAGCGTCGGCCGGATGAGGTCGTTCATCGCGGCATCGACGACCACGAACGCCTTGGCGGCGCCCTCTTTCAGATACAGGACCTCCGTCACCAGGATGCCGGCATTGCCTGCTATCAGCCGCCCGGGCTCCAGGACGATGTCGCAGTCGAGCCCGCCGAAATGCTGGCGCGCCAAAGCGGCGTACCCGGCGATGTCCGGCCGCGGCTCGCCTTCCCGGTAGGGTATC
>JBBDTT010000119.1:0-6790 GCA_040904285.1 Actinomycetota bacterium | reverse complement strand
GCCCCGCCCCCCGCGCCGCGGTGGGCTACCTGACGGGGGCGCTCCTCGGCGCGCTCGTGGCGGGCGGGATCGGGCCGGCCGCCGGCCAGGACGTCGACGAGGCGGTCCGGGTCGCCGACGCCGCCGCCGTGCGGCTCGGGCCGGACGGGACGGATCCGAACCCCGCCCTGGCGCTCGCCCGGACGATCGGCGCCCGGGTCCCGGTGGTGTGGGGCTCCGAGGGGATCGCCGAGGCGGCGGCCCGGCGATGGAAGACCGAGTTCAACGAGAACGCGAAGCGCCCGGCGTTCGCCGCCGCCTTCCCGGAGCTCGATCACAACGAGATCGAGGGATGGAGCCGGGGCGCCGGCCGGGACTTCTTCCTGGTGATCCTGCGCTCGTCGTCGGAGCACCCGAGCGTCGGCCCGCGGGTCGAGGCCACCCTCTCGGCCGTGTCCGACGCCGGATTCGAGCACCACGAGGTGCACGCCGAGGGCGTCCTGCCCCTGGCCCAAATGGTCTCGCTCATGCAGACGGGGGGCTTCGTGTCCTGCTACGCGGGGCTGGAGGCGGGCGTCGACCCCTCGCCGATCGAGCGGATCGAGGCCATGAAGTCCCGGCTGAGGGACCTGGAGTGACCGGCTTCCCGGGACCCGGCGACGATCACGCCGAGCAGGGGGCGGCCCTGGTTCGGGCCCGCGCCGGCGGTCTCGAGCCGCGCCTGGCGGTGATCCTCGGCTCGGGCCTCGGCGACGCGGTCCAGGAGGACCTGCGCGTCCGGGCGGAGCTCGCGTTCGACGAGCTCCCGGGGTTCCCGCCCGCGGCGGTTCCCGGGCACGCCGGGCGCCTCGTCCTCGGCGAGCTCTACGGCGTCCCGGTCCTGGTGCAGTTCGGGCGCGTCCACCTCTACGAGGGCCACCCCATGTCCACGGTCACGCTCCCCACGCGGCTCCTCGGACACCTCGGCGTCCGCACGCTCGTGCTGACCAACGCCGCCGGGGGGCTCCACCCGGAGATGCCGCTGGGCCTCCTGGTGCTGATCCGCGACCACATCAACTTCATGGGGACGAACGCGCTGGCCGGGTGGCGGTTCCCCGACGGGACGCCGGCGTTCGTCGACGTCTCGGCCGTGTGGGACCCGTCCCTGCGGGCCACCGTGGCCGAGGTCGCCGCCGCCGAGGGGATCGAGGTGCGCGAGGGCGTGTACGCGGCGGTGGCCGGACCGTCCTACGAGACGGCGGCGGAGACCACGTTCCTGGCTCGCCTGGGCGCGGACACCGTGGGGATGTCGACGGTCCCCGAGGCCGTCGCGGCGGCCGCGTTCGGGATCCGATGCCTGGGGATCTCCTGCGTCACCGACGTGGCCGGGACCGAGCTCACCCACGAGGAGGTCGTTGCGGTAGCCTCGCGGGCCGCCCCCAACCTGCGGCGACTACTGTCGGGGGCCCTACCGAAGATCGGAGCCGGGGGGTTCGGGGGTGTAGCCCGCCCCGGGCACGAGATCGGTCCGTCCGTGTAGCGGGCGGACCCCCTGAGAGGAGAACTGTGGATTGCGACGTCAAGGACATGGGCCTGGTCGACAAGGGCCGGGACCGCATGGAGTGGGCCGAGCAGGAGATGCGCGTGCTCGCGCTGATCCGGGAGCGCTTCGAGAAGGAGCAGCCCCTCCAGGGCGTCCGCATCGGGGCGTGCCTGCACGTCACCACCGAGACCGGCAACCTGATGCGCACGCTGGTCGCCGGCGGCGCGCAGGTCGCGCTGTGCGCGTCCAACCCGCTGTCGACCCAGGACGACGTGGCCGCCGCCCTGTGCGAGGACGGCATGGACGTCTACGCGATCAAGGGTGAGGACACCGACACCTTCTACCGCCACATCAACGCGATCCTCGACTTCCATCCGCACATCACGATGGACGACGGGTGCGACCTGGTTACGCTGCTCCACAAGGAGCGCCAGGACCAGCTCCCCGAGGTCGTCGGGGGCACCGAGGAGACGACCACCGGCGTCATCCGCCTGCGGGCCATGACCGAGGCCGGCGTCCTCGCGTACCCGATCGTGGCGGTGAACGACGCGAACACCAAGCACCTGTTCGACAACCGCTACGGCACGGGCCAGTCGACGATCGACGGCGTGATCCGCGCCACCAACCTGCTCCTCGCCGGCCGCACGATCGTGGTCAGCGGCTACGGGATGTGCGGCAAGGGTGTGGCCTCGCGGGCCCGGGGCCTCGGGGCCAAGGTCGTGGTCACCGAGGTCAACCCGCTCGCCGCCCTCGAGGCCGTGATGGAGGGGTTCCAGGTCATGCCGATGCGCGACGCCGCCCGGATCGGCGACGTGTTCATCACCGTCACCGGCGACGCTCACATCCTGACCCGGGACCACTTCGAGCTGATGAAGGACGGCGCGGTGCTCGCGAACTCGGGCCACTTCGACATCGAGATCGACAAGGCAGCGCTCGCCGAGATGGCCGACTCGACCCGGCGGATCCGCGAGTTCGTGGACGAGTTCAAGCTCCCCGACGGGCGGCGCATCAACCTGCTCGCCGAGGGCCGGCTGGTGAACCTGGGGGCGGCCGAGGGCCACCCGGCCTCGGTCATGGACATGTCCTTCGCGAACCAGGCGCTGGCGGTCGAGTGGGTGGTCAAGAACCATCAGGACCTGTCCGCCGGCGTGTACGGCGTCCCGGCCGAGATGGACGCCGAGATCGCGCGCCTGAAGCTCCAGTCGATGGGCGTCGAGATCGACGAGCTCACCGCCGCCCAGCAGGACTACCTCGCCTCCTGGGAGGCGGGGACCTAGCTCCCGCACATGAGCCACGGCGTCGAGATCGGGGTCAAGACCGAGCGCCTCGCGCAGGGGACGCGCGGGGTGTTCCTCCTTCGATCCTCGGACGGGGATCCGCACCAGGTCCGCCTCTCCGCGCCGCGCCTGCGCGGGGGGAGCCTGCCGGGGGAGGGCCACACGATCGCCTTCGACCCCCTCACGCTCGACCTGCAGCCCGGCCGGGACTTGGTCGTGCCCTTCGACGTCAAGACCGGCGAGGTGCCGCGGGGCACGTACGCGCTGTCCGCGGTCGTCCTGGTGGACGGGTTCGAGGCCAGCGACACCGTGGACACCGAGGTCCGCGTCCGCTGATCACCCGGATCCCGCTCTCCGAGCGAGCCACCGGCGGTCTGTTCGCCTCGGGGATGCCCGGCTTCCACCACTGGCCGCTCGACGCCGCCTTCTCCCAGATCACCGAGCGCGGCATCGGCCGGGTGATCTGCCTGGAGGAGGAGGCCAAGATGCGGGACCGATCGCCCGCTTACTGGCGCGCCGTCACGACGGAGGAGACCCCGGCGCCCGTCACCTGGCTCCCCGTTCTGGACTACGGCGTGCCAGAGGACCTGGACGCGTACCTGGCCCTGGTCCGCGAGGTCGCGGTCGCCGTGCGGACGGGCGAACGCGTCCTGGTGCACTGCGCCGGCGGATGCGGCCGGTCGGGCACGTTCGTCTCGCTCGTCCTGGTCGCGCTGGGGATGGACCCCGAGGCGGCCGAGGCCGCGTACCGGCGGGCCCGGGGATGCGGCCCGGAGAGCCCCGCCCAGCGGGCCCTGGTTCGCGGGGGTGTCGCTGCCTCCGGCTAGCGTGGCGGCGTGCGCGGGGGGGTGCTGGCCGACCTCCCCTTTCCTCCCGGGTGCGTCTCGTGCGGCGCGCCCGGGTTCCCGTGGTGTCCCGGCTGCGAGCGGCGCGTCGAGGTGCTGCTGCCTCCGGGCTGCCGGCGGTGCGGCCGACCGGCCCTCCGGGACCTCGCCCGGTGCGCCGACTGTCCGGCGCCGGAGATCGCCTCGCTGCGGGCGCCGTTCCGGTTCGAGGGCCCGGTTCGCGACGCGCTCCTCAAGCTGAAGTTCACCGGCATGCGCTCGGTGGGGGCCGCCCTCGGGCGGGCGATGGCGGAGGTCTGGGACGGGCCCGCGCTGCCGCTCACGTGGGTCCCCCTGTCGCGCCGGCGCCTCGCTCGCCGGGGCTACGACCAGGCCGAGGCCCTCGCGCGGGCCGCGGCGGAGGGGCTGGGGGTCGCGGTGGGCGCCCGCCTGCAGCGGACCGTGGATCTCCCGTCCATGGCCCGGCGGGGGCGGCGCGACCGCCTGGGCGCGCTGCGAGGTGCGTTCCGGGCGGTGGGACCGGTCCCGCCGTCGGTGGTCCTGGTCGACGACGTCGTCACCACCGGCTCCACGGTGACCGAATGCGCCCGCGTCCTGCGCGCCGCCGGGGCCCGGGAGGTGCACGTCCTGGCGGCGGCCCGGGCCCTATCCGGCCCGCTCCCGAATCGCTAGACTCGGGTATCGGTACCGTCTGGGTCTGTGGTTGCTCGGGGACGCGTTCTCCGATAGTCGATGCCAGTCGCAGGCGAAACGACCCACGTAAGGCGACCCTTGGTCGTCGAGCATGGTGCGGCTTAGATGTAAGTCCTGCATCGGGAGTCGTCGCGAACGCGGCGATCTCCCCGCAGGCGGATGTGGGGTCAAAGACCAGGTCAGCCGGACGGTACCGGCGTGCGGGGTCGGGCGAGAGCCCGGCCCCGTTCGCGTTCAAGGAAGGAGGAGCGCTTGGATCTCGTCGTCAAGGGCCGGAACGGCCGGATCTCCGAGAACGTGAAGGTGCTCGCCGAGCACAAGCTGGCCAAGCTGGAACGCGTCGACCCGCGGGTCGTACGGGTCGAGGTCGAGCTCCGCGAGGAGCACAACCCGCGCGTGAGCGGCCACCACAAGGTCAAGGTCGTGGCCAGAACCGCCCGCCGGTCGTTTCGGGCTTCGGGGGCGGGCGCGGACGAATCCGCCGCAATCGATCAAGTTGTGGACCGTTTGGACCGACAGCTAACCCGATATCGATCTCGATTTCGGGCTCGGCTGCGCGCGGGGGCAGGTAGGCTAAAGTTTGCCCGCCGGCGGCTCGGCTCGGAGGGGGTGGAACCTTCCGAATGAACGCTGCCGCATCGATGGGGAAAGTCATCCAGATGTCAGAAACCCAGAGCACCAAGACGGAGAACCTGCGGGTCCTCATCGCGGACGACCACGCCCTGTTCCGGCGGGGCCTCCAGATGGTCCTGGAGGACGAGGAGGACCTCGAGGTCGTCGGCGAGGCCGGCGACGGGGCCGAGGCCGTGACCAAGGCCATGGAGCTCATGCCCGACGTCGTCCTGATGGACGTGCGCATGCCGAAGCACTCGGGCATCGAGGCGACCGCCCAGATCAAGGACTCGCTGCCCCACGTCAAGATCCTGATGCTCACGATCTCCGACGAGGAGGCCGACCTCTACGACGCGATCAAGGCCGGCGCGTCCGGCTACCTGCTGAAGGAGATCTCCATCGAGGAGGTCGCCGAGGCGATCCGCTCCGTGTGGGCGGGCCAGTCGCGCCTGTCGCCCTCGATGGCGTCCAAGCTGCTCACGGAGTTCCAGGCGATGAGCAAGCGCGCCGAGGAGCCCGCGGAGCCTCGCGTCCCGCGGCTCACCGAGCGCGAGATGGAGGTCCTGCGCCTGGTCGCTCAGGGGATGAACAACCGCGATATCTCCAAGGAGCTCTTCATCTCCGAGAACACCGTGAAGAACCACATCCGCAACATCCTCGAGAAGCTGCACCTCCACTCCCGGATGGAGGCCGTCGTCTACGCCGTCCGCGAGAAGCTGCTCGAGATCAAGTAGGCATCCAGATGCCCGAAGCCCAGATTCCGAAGGCGGGGACGCTCAGGGTCCTCCTCGCCGACGATCACGCCCTGTTCCGGCGCGGGCTCCAGATGGTGCTCGAGGACGAGGAGGACCTCGAGGTCGTCGGTGAGGCCGGCGACGGCGCCGAGGCCGTCACGAAGGCCATGGAGCTCATGCCCGACGTCGTCCTGATGGACGTGGGCATGCCGAAGCACTCGGGAATCGAGGCCACGGCGCAGATCAAGGACTCCCTGCCCCACGTCAAGATCCTGATGCTCACGATCTCCGACGAGGAGGCCGACCTCTACGACGCGATCAAGGCCGGCGCGTCCGGCTACCTGCTGAAGGAGATCGCCATCGAGGAGTTCGCCGGGGCGATCCGCAGCGTGTGGACCGGCCAGTTCCGCCTGGCCCCCTCGATGGCGTCCAAGCTGCTCTCGGAGTTCCAGGCGACGAGCAAGCCCGCCGAGGAGCCGCGCGTCCCGCGGCTCACCGAGCGCGAGATGGAGGTCCTGCGCCTGGTCGCTCAGGGGATGAACAACCGCGATATCTCCAAGGAGCTCTCGATCTCCGAGAACACCGTCAAGAACCACATCCGCAACATCCTCGAGAAGCTGCACCTCCACTCCCGGCTGGAGGCAGTCGTCTACGCCGCCCGCGAGAAGCTGCTCGAGATCAAGTAACCCACCCGCCCCAACCCGCCCCGTCCCGCCGATCAAGGATCGTCAATCCGCGCGCGTCGTGGAGAATCGGGGCGTGGACGTCACGGAGCGGGAGACGGCGGTCCGGCGGAACACCACCCGGCTGATGGTGGCGGAGCCGATGCTGCGGGCGGTGCTCACGCTGACGTTCACCGTCGCCGTGGTCGCGGTCGTCGAGTACTCGGAGCGCGACGCCTTCGCGGGGTTCATGGCCTCGACCAACTTCGTGCTGGTGGCCGTGGGGTCGTTCGCGGCCGGTCGCGCGATGGACCGCGTGGGCCGCCGCCCGGGGCTGATGGTCGGCTACGCGGTCATCCTGGCCGGCTGCGGGTTGGCCGCGGCGGCCGCGTCGGCTCGGTCCGCCGGGACGCTGATCGCCGCCATCGGGCTCATCGGCCTCGGCACCGGCGCCGCGAACCTCGGC
>JBBDTT010000118.1:0-6821 GCA_040904285.1 Actinomycetota bacterium | reverse complement strand
TCGAGCGCGCCGGCGAAGACCACCCCGTTCGTCACCGCCGAGGCGGCGTAGCTCGGACCCGCGACGCCCTGCCACAGGACCTCTCCGGTGGCGCCGTCGAATGCGTGGTACCAGGGCGGCGACCCGATGGCGGTCCCGCCGAACACGTTGCCGTTCCAGGCGGCCGGCGAGCCGATGAAGCCGCCCACGCCCGGTGCGGGCTCGGTTACCCCGGTGTTCCACAGGACCTTCCCGGTGGCCGGATGCAGCGCGTAGTAGCTACCGTCCTTGCTCCCCGCGCCCAGCACCTTTCGGCCGTTCGAGTCGCGGAACAGGTTGGGCGTCGCTCCGAAGTCCTCGTCGAGGTCGTCGTACGCGGCCTGGCCCGGAGGCTGATGGGGCCGGAACGTCCACACCCGGCGTCCGCTCCGGGCGTTGAGCGCGGTGATCTCCTCCATCGGAAGCTTCGGATTGTCGTTCACGGCCGGACAGTTCGCCGTCCCGAAGTACAGCAGTCCCGTCTGGGCGTCGATCGTGGGCGAGCCCCAGACGCCGCCGCACCCCGAGGCGGGCTGACCGGTCCCCAGCTCGGAGTGGTACCGCCAGCGGATCGCTCCGGTTCGCGCGTCGAGGGCGAACACCCCTCCCCGGTTGTTGCCGGTCTCGTCGCCCCGCTGGTTGTGGACGTCCATGCCCAGATACACGGTCCCGTTCCACACGACCGGGGAGGACTCCACCTCCGCGGGGTCGTCCTGGCCCGCGGGCAGCTTGCCGAATCCCCGCGTCCACACGCGCCGGCCGTCCTTCGCGTCGAGGGCGTACAGGTGGGGACCGGAGCCGAAGAACACCATCCGCCGGGCGCCGACATCGGCCACGGCAGCCGTCGAGACGATCGGGCCGAACGTCGCCCCGGTCGACTCCTCGGTCTGGTGCGCCCAGAGGACGGATCCGTCCTCGAGGTTCAAGGCGTACATGACGCCGTTCCAGCCTCCGACGTAGACCACGCCCTCCACGACGGTCGGCGAGGCGGTGAAGGTCGTCTGGTCGCCGGGCTCCAGGGGCGCCCGGAAGACCCAGGCCGGCTGGAGCGCCGCCACGGTGTCCGGCGAGATCGGCGTCGGACAGTCGCTCGAGAACTCGCGGGCCAGCGTCCGGCCGTACATCCCCCAGTTGCCGCACGGCCACTGGGAGTTGGCCCGGGCCGGGCTGGTGGGGCGCCGGCCCGCCCGAGGCGAGTACACGCCGAGGCCGTCCGGGAACGTCAGCCCGTCCTTGACCGTCTCGGGGACCGGCACGGTGTCGGCGAGGGGGACCCGGATCACGGATCCCTGTCCCGGCGCCGGGGCGGCCAGCGCGATCCCCAGGTCCGCGATCCACAGCGTGCCGTCGTTCGTCTGGGCGAGCCCGAACGGCGTGTTGGTGGTCGGGCCGGTCCGGGGGGCGACGGGCGAGAGCGGATACAGGTCGCGCATCCACACCCCATCCTTGGTGAACTCCGAGACGGTGCCGGAGAACACGCTCGACACGTACAGGGTGTCGTCCTGGCTCACGACGACGGCGCTCGGCGTGGGCGCCGTCGGGTCCGCCAGCGCGGCTTCGGACAGCGGGATCACGAGCTCCTTCGTCACGTTGCGCTCGAGGAAGGCCGGCGTGCACTCGCGAGGCGAGCGCGGGAACCGGCCGCTGAACCGCCAGATCCCTCCCGGCTCCCCCCCCGGGATCTCCGTCGGCCGGTTCGTGGCGACGTACACGTCGCCGTTGCGCGGATCCACCGCGATGCCGCCGGCGGTCGCGAGCGTGTGATCGAGCTCGCAGTGCGGCACCTCACCGACGAAGAAGGTCGCGCCGTCCGCGCTGGCCTGGCGGAACCGGCGCTCGAAGGGGCCGAACCACAGGAACAGCTGCCCGTTCGCGGGCTCGCCGGGGAGCGTGTTGCCGATCGCCGTCGTCACGAGCCGGCGGGCGTCGAGGAAGCCACACCCGAAGTTGTCCGGGTCGCCGGTGTATCCGGGCCCGGGGCCCGCCTCCGGGGCGAGCTTGCCGACCTGGCGGATCCGCATCTCGCCGATCCTCGACCCGGAGATCGCGAAGTAGCCCCAGCCGGCGATGCGGGGGTCGTGGCTCCCGCCCTCCCCGATCACGGTGTCCTCGCCCGTGATCACGTGGCGCTGGTCAGGGGTCACGCACACCTGCCCGTTGATGTCCCGGCGGGCCGAGCCCTTCGGGGGCGCGACTCCGGGGTTGCCGCTGCCGTTCTGCGCGAGGTTCACGAGCTGGGCCTCGCCGGTAGCGGCGTCGTACGCCCACAGGTGGTTGCCCTCGGGGCTGAGGACGAACTGGCGGGTGCCCGCTTCGGATTCGGGTACGGACGTCCCGAGTTGGGCCGAGGCCGGTGTGAGCGAGGCCGCGAGCAGCAGGAGCGAGAGGGCGGAGAGGCGTAGGCGCATCTGCCACACAGTTCAACGGGACCGGTCCGGGTTCCTCCACGGTGGCGCTGACGCGCGTGTCAGGTGTAGGCTGACGCACCGACGCGTGCGACTGGGAGGAAGACGAATGCGCTACGAGATCATCTCGGCGGACACCCACATCCTCGAGCCCCCCGACATCTGGAAGAACCACCTGGCGAAGCCGTTCCAGGAGCACGCACCCACACTCGTGAAGGACCACGAGGGCGGCGACGCCTGGCAGTTCGTGGGCGGCGACCCCGACCCGATCGGCCTCGTCTCGACGCCCGGCAAGCGTTTCGAGGACTTCGCCTGGCACGGCGTCACGTACGACTCGATCCGCCCGGCCTGCTACATCGGCAAGGAGCGCCTGGTCGACATGGACATCGACGGGATCGACGCCGAGGTCCACTTCCCGCCCCAGCGAACCATCGGCCACTGGCTCGGCTACCCCGATCCCGAGGTCTCCCTGGCCGGGATCGACGCCTACAACGACTTCCTGTGGAACGAGTGGATGGCCCCTGACCGCGAGCGCCTGGTCGGCCTGATGCAGATCCCGAACATCGACGTCGAGACCGGCGTGAAGTACCTCCGCAGGTCGAAGGAGATCGGCTTCAAGGGGGTCGTGATCTCCTCGTGGCCGACGGGCGGCGAGGACATCTCGGAGGAAGACGACGCGTTCTGGGCAGCCGCCCAGGAGCTCGACATCCCGGTATCGATCCACATCCGGCTGATGTCGCGGGGCGTCGGGGTGAAGGCGTTCGAGCGGGGCAAGGCCACGAGTCCCGGCGTAAGCGACCGGACCGCGAAGCAGAAGCAGAAGGCGGTCGGGGGCCTGGCCTCGGTGTTCAAGGACACCCCGCCGATCATCGGGCAGTTCATCTTCTCCGGCGTGTTCGACCGCTTCCCGAAGCTGAGGGTCATCTTCATCGAGACCGGCGTGGGCTGGATCCCCCACTTCCTGGAGCAGATGGACGACCGGTACTGGCGGAACCGCGGATGGGGCGGCGTCGAGCTGAAGCGCGAGCCGAGCTACTACTGGTTCAACAACTTCGCGGCCACGTTCATGGTCGACTTCAACGGCGTCCAGAACCGGTATGCGTGCGGCGTCGACAACATCATGTGGTCGACCGATTACCCGCACCATGGCAACGATTTCCCCTACAGCCGCAAGCTGATCAACGAGATGTTCGTCGGCGTCGACCAGGACGAGCGCTACCGGATCCTGGCCGGCAACGCCGTCAGGCTCTGGCACCTGGACGGCAGCTAGACGGAGCCGGCACGGGCGCAGACGACCCCCGGGCGGCGCGGGTGCGCCGGCGAGCGGCCGC
This sequence comes from Actinomycetota bacterium, assembly GCA_040904285.1. Lineage (GTDB taxonomy): Bacteria > Actinomycetota > UBA4738 > UBA4738 > JBBDTT01 > JBBDTT01. The sequence goes on along the minus strand of JBBDTT010000118.1, from coordinate 3,067 downwards.
GATCGGAAGCGCCGTCTTCTTCGTCGCGGCGCCGGGTACGGCGGCGGGGCTCGCACCCTGGCTGCTGAGCCGATGGCGGGCCGGCGGCTCGGCGATGCCGGCGCTTCGGATCCTCGGGGGCCTGCTGATCGCGGCCGGCGCGCTGGTGCTCGTCACCGCGTTCGCACGGTTCGTCGCCGAGGGCACCGGAACCCCCTCGCCGACGGCCCCGACGGAGCAGCTCGTCGTAGGCGGGCTCTACCGGTACGTCCGCAACCCCATGTACCTGGCGGTGCTCGCCGTCGTGCTCGGGCAGGCCCTGTTGCTCGGCCGGCCGATCCTGCTCGGGTACGCGCTCGGCCTGTGGGCGGCGTTCGCGGCGTTCGTGCGGGGCTACGAGGAACCGACCCTCCGTCGCAGGTACGGCGAGGCGTACGACGCGTATCGAAGCCGGGTCCCTGCGTGGATCCCGCGCGCCCCGAGCCGGACCTCCGCGCCGTAGTCAGTCCTGGCCGGCCGTCGGGTCCGGCACGCGCTTGCGGTCGTAGCGCGCGGTCCCCTTGGCGAACGCCTTCGGGGCGATCGTCTTGAAGTAGGACGCGAGGCGCATGCGGCGCGGCGCCCAGCGCTCGTAGGAACCCGTCTCGAGGGAACGCCGGACCGCCTTCGCGATCACGTTCGGCGAGTAGAACTTCCCGCTGTACGCCGGCGGCTCCTGGACGTGTCCCCAGATCTCGGTGGCGATCGGGCCGGGGCAGATCAGGTGGACCTGCACGCCCGAGCCCAGCAGGTCCGAGGCCAGCACGTCGCTCCACCCCGCCATGGCGTACTTCGACGCGCTGTACGCGGCCTCGCGAGGGCTCCCAAGCCGCCCGGCCACGCTGGCCACGTTCACGATGTGCCCGGAACGCCGCTCGAGCATCGAGGGGAGCACGGCCACGGTCGCGTAGACGCTCCCGTAGAAGTTGATCTCCATCACGCGCTGCACGTCCTCGACCGTCAGGCGAGACGCGTGCTTGCGCATGGGGATGCCGGCGTTGTTCACCAGGACGTCCACGCGTCCCTCGCGCTTGAGCACCGACCGCATCACGCGCTCGACGGCGGCGCGGTCGGCCACGTCCGCCACCGCGGCTCGGCTGGCGGGCGCCGTGGCGCGGGCCTCGGCCACGACCTCGTCCAGGAGCGCCTTGCGCCGGGCCACCGCGAGCACGGTCGTTCCCCGCGAGGCGAGATCCGCGGCGATCGCCCGCCCGATCCCGGACGAGGCCCCCGTCACCACCGCGACCTTGTCCCGGTAGTCGAACACCTTCACGCCCCCGCCGGCTGATACCGCTGACGGAGCAGCCCGGCCATGCGTTCCCGGTGCCACGTCGCGTCGCCGAACGCGGCCTCGGAGGCTCGGGCCCGCTTGAAGTAGAGGTGCAGGTCGTGCTCCCAGGTGAAGCCGATCCCGCCGTGGATCTGGATCCCGCTCGAGGCCACGCGCCGGTACGCGTCGCTCGCGTACGCCTTGGCCATCGACGCCGCCAGCGAGGCGTCGGGGTGGTCGCGCTCGACCGCCCACGCCGCGTAGTACACCGCGCTGCGCAGCGACTCGACGTCCAGGAGCATGTCCGCCGCGCGGTGCTTCACCGCCTGGAACGAGCCGATCGGCCGGTCGAACTGGATCCGCTCCTTGGCGTATTGGACCGAGAGCTCCAGCACCCGCTCCGCCCCCCCGAGCATCTCCGCCGACAGCGCGACGGCCGCCCGGTCGAGGGTTCGGCGGACGGCCTCCCACCCACCGTCGCCGAGGCGCTCGGCCGGGGCGTCATCGAACCGGAGGTCGGCCACCTTGCGGGTGCCGTCCATGGACGCGATCGGCGTCGCGCGCACGCCCTGGCCCGCCCGGGCGAGGTACAGGCCCACGCCCTCGGGTCCCCGCGCCACCACGACCAGTCGCTCCGCCGAGGCTCCGTCCGTGACGAACCGCTTCTCCCCCGACAGGCGGACGCGCTCGCCGTCCGGGCGCGCCTCGAGGTCGATCCCCGACTCGTCCCACCGCGCGGGAGACTCGTCGAACGCCAGGGTCGCGATCAGCTCGCCCGACGCGATCGCGGGAAGGAACTCCTTGCGCTGCGCGTCGGACCCGGCCTCCATGACGGCCGTTCCGGCGAGGACGACGCTGGAGAGGTACGGCCCCGGATGGACCACCCGGCCCATCTCGGCGAGCAGGATCGAAAGCGCGATGAACCCCTGCCCGAGTCCGCCGGCGTCCTCGGGGAAGGGGAGCCCGGTCCAGCCGAGGCCGGCTATCTTTCGCCACACCTCGTCGCGCCAGCCTCGGTCGTCGTCGAGCATCTCGCGGGCGTACCCCACCGGCGCCTCGCGCTCGAGGAACCGCCGGGCCTCGTCGCGCAGCGCGCGCTGCTCGTCGTTGAGGTCGAACTCCATCGAGGCCGCAGCCTACCCCGGCGCCTCCGGGCTAGAAGAACGGGGTCCGGCGCCGCGAGAGCCCGTCGAGCAGCATCGACTGGACGGTCTGCCGGACGAGCTCGCTGAGCTCCAGGACCAGCTGGCGATCCTCCACCCCCTCGGGCCCGTAGTGGGCCGTGGGGATGGGCTCGCCGAACTGGATGATCCATTTGGAGGGCAGCGGCAGGGGGTTCAGGACGACCGGCACGTAGGGCAGGCCGAGCCTCCGGGCGACGAACCCGAGGTTGCCGACCATCGGGAAGACCTCCTCGGCGCCGACGACGGCGGTCGGGACGATCGGCGCCCCGGCGAGCATCGCCGTCTCGACGAAGCCGCCGCGGCCGAAGCGAAGCAACCGGTAGCGCTGCTTCCAGCCCTTGCCGATCCCCTTCTCGCCCTCCGGGAAGACGCCGACGACCTCCCCCCGGCGGAGCAGCTCGACGGTCGACTCGCGATCGGCCCGGGCGTTGCCTGCGGCGGTCGTCAGCTCACGCAGGCCCGGGACCTTGAACACGGTGTCCCCAGCCAGGAACCAGGGGTTGCGGCCGTGCTCGACCAGGATCGCGACCTTCAGCATCGCCCCGTCTACGGGGAAGGTGCCGGAGTGGTTCGAGGCCAGGAGCGCCGGGCCCTC
>JBBDTT010000117.1:0-6840 GCA_040904285.1 Actinomycetota bacterium | reverse complement strand
AGTTCCTCGGCCGCGGCGGCCGCCTGGCCGGCGCGGGGGCCGCCGGGTCGGAGAGCCTGCGCATCCGGCCGGTCCTGACGCTGGCCGACGGGAACGCCCAGCTGGTGGCGCGCTCGCGGACCCGGTCTCGCGGCGTCGAGGAGGTCCTCGCGCGGACCGCCGGCCCCGCCGAGGCGGCCATCGTGATCCACTCCGGCGCACCCGAGGTGGACGAGGTCGCGGCCCGGGTCGAGGCGGCCTGCGGGGTCGCTCCGCTGATCGTCCTGGTGGGGCCGGCGATCGGCGCCCACCTGGGGCCGCGAGCCATCGGCGTCGCGGTCCTCGCCCCCAAATCCGCCGCGGGCGGGCAATAGACTCCGCCCGGATGGAGGAACGCACGCCTCCGGCCGGACGCCTGGCCGCCCGCTACGTCCTGCACGAGCGCATCGCATCGGGGGGGATGGCCTCGGTGTGGCGCGCGGAGGACGAGGTCCTGGCGCGCCCGGTCGCCGTGAAGGTGCTCCACGAGGACCTGGCTCGCGACCAGGAGTTCCTGGAGCGCTTCCGCCGCGAGGCCGTCGCCGCCGCACGGCTGAGCCATCCCCGGATCGTCCGGATCTACGACACCGGCACCGACGGCGAGGACGTCTTCATCGTGATGGAGCTGTTCGATGGCGAGGACCTCGGGGCGATCCTGTCCCGGGGAGCGCTCGAGCCCGGCCGGGCGGCGTGGATCGTGTCGTGCGCCCTCGACGGTCTCGGCCACGCGCACGAGCGGGGCCTCGTCCACCGCGACGTGAAACCCGGCAACATCCTGGTCGGGCGCGACGGGGAGGTGAAGGTCACGGACTTCGGCGTCGCGAAGGCCGCCACCGACCTGGACCTCACCCAGACCGGGCGGATCCTCGGTTCGGTCCGGTACCTGTCGCCCGAACAGGTCGAGGGAGGCGACGTCGGCCCGTCCTCGGACCTGTACTCCGCCGGGCTCGTTCTCTACGAGGCCCTCACCGGCCGGCCCGCGTTCGACGCGGACTACCATCTGGCCGCCGCCAACCTGCGCCTGAGCCAGGACCCCATGCCGCCCCGGGCCGTGCGAGCCGGCATCTCGCGCGAGCTCGAGCGGGTCACGCTGAAGGCCCTCGCCCGCGACCCCGCCCAGCGGTTCGCCTCGGCCGAGGAGATGCGCCTGGCCCTCGGGCGGGCCCTCGGCGACAGCACCGGGGAGATCCCGGCGGTCCGCGCGCGCCCGCCCCAGGCCCGCCGCGCGCCCGCCCCCGCCCACGAGGGGCCGTCGTTCTTCCGGTCGTGGATGCTGGTTCCCCTCGTCCTGCTCACCCTCACCGCGATCGCTGTCGTGATCGGCCTGCTCCTCGGCGGGCTGGAGCTCGGCGGACCGCTCGGCGTGCGCCCCGCGCAGGACGGCGCCCGCGGCGCGGTCCTGGGGATCGCCCGCACCGACGACGTCGATCCCGAGGGCGACGGCCGCGAGAACGGCGACGAGACGGCGCTGGCCGTGGACGACGACCCCGCAACGGCATGGGAGACCGAGCGCTACGACTCCGCGCCCCTCGGCGGGCTGAAGAGCGGGGTCGGGCTGCTGCTCGAGCTGAACGCGGCGTCCCAGGTCTCCTCGATCGAGATCGATTCGCCGCTCGCCGGCTGGACGTTCGAGGTCCGCGCCGCCGACTCCCCCAACGCCGCGCTCTCCTCGGCTCCCCGTTCCGACGCGTCCGGCGAGACCTCGTTCCCGGCCGCCGGCGGGACCACCCGGCTGGAGCTCGAGCCGTTCCGCGCCCGGGTGATCGTGGTGTGGATCACCGGCCTGGCCGCGTCGGGGGACGGGTTCCGGGCGGTCGTCGGCGAAGTCCGGATCCGGGGTTCGGTGTGACCGACGAGGAGCTCGTCCGCCGCTACCTGGACGGCGACCAGGGCGCGTTCACCGACCTGGTCCGCCGCCACGAGACCAAGGTCTACAACCTGGCGTACCGGATGCTCGGCAACGCCGACGACGCGCGCGAGGCGTCCCAGGAGGCGTTCATCACCTGCGTGCGCAAGCTGAAGGGGTTCCGCGGGGAGAGCGCCTTCGGTACGTGGCTGTACCGGGTGGCGTCCAACGCCTGCTACGACCTGCTGCGGCGGCGCAAGCGGACGCCGGTGCCCCTCGAGGAGCTCCCCGAGGCGGAGTCCGAGATGGACGTGGCCGAGACGAGCGCCGACGTGGTCGACGTCCAGCGGGCATTGCTCGGGGTGCCCGAGGACTTCCGGGTGGTGCTCGTCCTGCACGACGTCGAGGGCCTGCCGTACGAGGAGATCGCCGTGGCGGTCGGCGTGCCGGTGGGTACGGTGAAGTCGCGTCTGCACCGCGGCCGGGTGGCCCTGGGCCGCCTCCTGGGCGGAGGCGGGGAACATCCGGGGCCCCGGGGGGCGTCGAAGGGTCGGGAGGAAGGATGAAGGAACATCCCGAAGAGCTGCTCGCCGCGTTCGCCGATGGCGATCTGCGCGAGCGAGACCGCGTGGCCGTCGAGGCCCACCTGGCCGAGTGCGAGCAGTGCTCGCATGAGCTCGTCCTGGCCCGCCGCGCGGTCACCGCGCTGTCGGGCCTCGAGGAGGTCCCCGCGCCGCTGGGCCTGGGCACGCGCGCGATCCAGCAGGCGAAGCCGGTCCGTGCGTGGGGCGAGCGCCTCCAGTGGGCGGCGGGCATCGGGGCCGCCGCCGCCCTAATCGGCATCTTCGCCGTGATCGCCGTCCGCTCGAGCACCGACGACGCCAGGCCCCTCGACGCCGCCGGCCCGGGCGCCGCGACTGCCGAGAGCGACGCCGACGGGGGCGGCGAAGGCGCACCCGTGTCAGCCCAGCCGTTCATCTCCTCGGACGCCGACTACGACGCCGAAGCCCTCACGGCCCTGGTCCGCCGGGAGGCCGGCGCCCAGGCCGACGGGGGCGACGACGGCGTCCGCGCGACGTCGGCGCTCAGCGAGGAGGAGATCGCGATCGCCACGGAGTGCGTCGAGCGGGCCGGACTCCGGGCCCAGGAGGGCGCGGTCCTCATCCGCGTCGAGGCCGCGCGGTACGAAGGCGACCTCGCGTACGTGGTGCTGTTCGAGCGCGACGAGACCGTCGAGGTGTGGGTGGTCGACCGCGAGACGTGCGGCATCCGCTACGTCGCAAGCGCCCAGCGCGAGAACTGACTCAGGTCTTCTTCAGAACCACGAAGTGCGACAGGCCGAACCGCCGGGCGGCGTTCGTCTCGGCCTGGTAGAGGGTCCGGCGCAGCCACAGCCCGAACTTCGGGTTGCGCGCCACGACGTTGTCGAACCCGGGGTAGACGTAGGTGTGCACGACGACCGTCGCCGGCAGGCGTGCGTACAGCTTCTGCATGTCGCGGTGGGTGTAGGCCTTGGCGTGGGGGACCAGCCGGTTGCGGAGGACGTTCGGCAGGTAGTTCACCAGCGGGATGTTGCCGAACTTGTAGCGCTTCCCCACGTAGACCCCGTGGGTCTCGAACGGGTACAGGCGGTTCGGCGCGTAGATCACCACGTGGCCGCCGGCGGGCACGACGCGCAGGCATTCCTCCAGCGTCTGGCGGTCGTCGCGGACGTGCTCGATGACCTCGTTCAGCAGGATCACGTCGAACGAGGCGTCCCGGAACGGGAGCTGCTCCGAGACGGCCGCGACCAGGTTCGGCACCTCCGACTGCTGGAGGCGCTTCTCTGAGATGTCGATGCCGGCGGAGAGCGCGGCCAGGTCGGCCATCCTCTTGACGTAGGTCCCGACCCCGCACCCAACGTCGAGGAACTTGACGCCCTCGACGGGCACGAACCGCCGCATCAGGTTGAGCCGCCGCTCCTGTCCGAACCGCCAGACGTACGACGGCTCCCCGAGTTCCGCGGCCTCGGCAGAGGGGTTGTGCACCATCCCGGCATCCTACTGAGTCGCCCCCGGGCAACTCCCGATGCCCAGCCGAAATGACTCGAAGTGGCTTCAGTCGAGGGTCGGGATGACCGATGTACCCGATTGATCATCCGATCATCGACCGCAAGTCGAGGCAGTGCCCGGACGCCCCCGTCCCAGTCCTCCTCGGCCCGAAGGAGGCAAACCTTGCGCCTCGTCCCGCGTTCCAGATCATCACTTCGTCGCGTCCTCGTGCCCGTACTCGCACTCGTGTTCGTTGCCGGCGTGCTCCCGGTCGGGCCTCGACCGCCGCAGGCCGCCGCCCAGAGCGGACAGGTCCTCCCGCCCCTCGGGCCGCCCCCGGCCCTCTCCGACGCCGAGCGAGAGCCGGTCGCCTACGAGGCACCGGCGGTGAAGCAGGGCAAGCCGTCGCTTCCCACGGGGCGTCCCTCGGACAGGATCCAGGGCCTGCGCGAGGTGACCGATGAGCGGACGGACCGGACGTCGGTCTACGAGTACGGCGGGGGCCAGCACCTGATGCAGGTGACGATGGGACCCCAGAACTTCCGGGACGCCCAGGGCCGGTGGCGGAAGATCCGTCCCGGACTGGTCCGGGACTCGGGCGGGTACCGAAACGAGGAGGGACCCACGGGGCTGTTCGCCCCGGACGCCCTCTCGGGTTCGTCCCCCCTGCGGTTCACCGTGGGTGGCGGGACCCTTCGCGTGGTCCCCGCCGGAGTATCCGGCACGCCCGTGCGCGCATCCGGCAACGCCGCCACCTACGCCGACGCCCTTCCCTCGACCGACCTCCGCTATCACTCGGTGGCCTCGGGGTTCGTGGAGCACGTCATCCTCAAGGAGCGCCCCGCCGCCGACGCCGTGGCCTGGGACGTCACCGCCACCGACCTCACCCTCCGCCAGGAGGACTCGGGAGAGATCTCCATTCTGGCCGGCGACGAGGTCGTCGGCGGGGTTCCTCCCGTGGACGTGTTCGACGCCACGGCGGGCCCCAACGAGACCGCCGACTCCTACGCGGGCGGGTTCGAGCGCACCCTGGCCGACCTCGGGGACGGCCGGTACCGGATCGAGGTGTCCTTCGACCGGACCTGGCTGGACGATCCGGATCGCGTCTATCCCGTCACGATCGACCCGTACTGGGAGGAGCGCAACCGGATCGCGTACAAGGACACCTGGACCCGCTCGTGCGCCCCGGACAACTCTCACGCCTCCAGCCCCAAGCTTTTCGTGGGGTGGAGCGCCTCGTGCGGCTACCGGTCCTACCTGGACTTCGACACCTCCGGCTACGAGCAGGAAGACCGGGTGCTGTGGTCGGCCCAGATGCAGCTGTACAAGATCCACAACGGCACGGCCGGCAATCCGGTGAAGGTCCGCCGGATCGACACCTCCTCCGAGTGGGTGGACACCTCGGTGTTGTGGGGCTCGCCACTTCCGCTGGACGCCCAGATCTGGGCCAGCACCGCCCTGGGCGGCGCCAACCACGGCTCGGATGCCTCTCCGGTGGGCTGGCAGACCTGGGAGATGGGCAAGCTCTACCGCTACTACCTGGACCCGTCGTTCCCCATGCAGTCAGGGGATGTGCTGGGGGCCCGGGTGGACCGGGGCGTGCAGCTGGAGGCGGAGAACTACCACGAGTTCGCCTCGGAGGACACCACCATCATCGGTGGACAGCCCATCCTCACCATGTTCTTCAACGACCTGCCGGACGCCACCACCCCCAGCCAGCCGGCCAACAACGCCGTGGTCACGGTGGACTCGCCCACGCTAAGCGTGGCCGCCATGCCCGTGGACGACAACGGCGACGATACCTGGGTCCAGTTCCAGGTCTCGGAGTTCGCGGACTTCCACGAGAACGCGGTCACGTCCCCGTGGCTGGACTTGAAGACCTGGGCCGTGCCGGCCGGCTCGCTCAAGGACGGCGCCGTCTACTACTGGCGGGCCGTGTCGGGCGACGTGTGCGACTCAAGCGGGGACGACGTGCTGTGCACGAACGCCAGCCCGTGGGGCGGGTCGCACCCCCGCAACACCAGCACCTCCCGGACGTTCACCGTGTCGCTTCCCCACTACGGCTCCGACCCCCGGTGGGCCATGTGGTCGGAGGCCCTCGGCAACGGGATGACCGTGCAGGTCAATCAGGCCACGGGGAACCTGGTCGTGGATTACCCGGTCGATTCCCTGGCCACCCCGTCGGGCCCGCTCGACATCTCCCTCACCTACAACAGCCAGCTCCCCACCTCCGAGCAGGTGGGACTCGGCGAGCGATGGAAGCTCAGCGCGGGGCCGCTGTCCGACGGTGGCGACATTCCTCTCCAGCTCACCGAGCTCGACGCCGCCCAGGTCGGTGAGGTGATCGAGCTCGTCTACGGGGACGGCGATCGCCACTCGTTCTCCGAGAGCGGGACCAGCATGTTCCGGGGATCGGGCGGGGTGATCGCCAGGGATCCCGCGGCCACCGGATCACAGATCAAGTGGACCTATCGCACGACCTCCGGCGGCTACTTCACCTTCGACGCGTCCGGCAATCTGAAGACGGCGAAGCCTTCCAGCGATGACTACGGTAAGCCCGGTTTCGACTACACGTTCACCACGCAGGGAACGTGGCGAAAGCTGACCTCAGTGACCGACCCGGCCGGACGTCAAGTCACGTTCGGCTACGGCTGGTACGGGGGCCGGCTCGACACGATCACGACATGGTCCGGCAACGTGTGGAACATCGCATACGACTCGTTCAGCCGCCTCAGCTCGATCACCGACCCGTCCGGGGCCACCGTCACGTTCGGCTACGTGGGCTCACGCACGCTTTCCGGCAGCGTCATCTCGCTCATCAAGGACGGCTCGCTCACCGGGACCTCGGACGGCACCGAGATCGAGTATCACACCAACGCTCCCGATCGGGTCCAGTACGTCACCGCACCCGGCACCACCGCAAGCACCCGGTTCGAATATGGGCCG
>JBBDTT010000116.1:0-6849 GCA_040904285.1 Actinomycetota bacterium | reverse complement strand
TCGAGGAGGCCGGGCTGGTGGCCCGCGAGATGCGCAAGGGGCCCAGCGTGGGACGCCCCCAGACCCTGTACGCGGTCACCCCGGAGCCGGCGAGCGGCACGGGCGACCATCGCCTCCTGGCCCAGATCCTGGCCGGGAGCGTGCGCGGGAAGCGCTCCCTCGAGGAGGTGGAGCGCCTGTCCGAGGAGTGGGGCACGTACCTGGTCGTCCAGGGCGGTCCCAAGCCCGGCGTCCAGCTGCCGGCGGGGCGCAACCTGGCGATCCTGCAGGAGGCCATGGCCCGGGCCGGCTTCGAGCCCCGGTTCCGTCGCTCCGGCGCCACCGTCGAGGTCACCCTGCGCGACTGCCCGTTCCGCGACCTGGTCGAGGAGCACCGCGAGCTCGTCGAGACCGTTCATCGGGGCCTGCTCACCGGGATGCTCAACGGCCTGAAGCCGAAGATGCGAGTGAAGGAGCTCAAGCCCTTCGCCGAGCGCGGCATCTGCCGCCTGGTCGCCTCCTCCCGCTGACCGAATCCTGACCTGCATCACGATGCACTCTCGCTTGCATCGTGATGCTACACTTCCACGCATGCGAACCACCGTGACCCTCGCCGACGACGTGGCGGCCGCGATCGAGCGGCTGCGCAGGGAACGGGACATCGGTCTGAGCGAGGCCGTGAACGACCTGATCCGCGCCGGCCTGACGCGCAAGCCGCCCACCAGGCCATTCCGCCAGAAGACGTATGACATGGGCGAGCTCATCGACGTCACCAACATCGGGAAGGTGCTGAACCTGCTGGACGAAGTCGAGCGGCGCGACTAGGTGCTCGTCGACGCGAACATCCTGCTGTTCGCCGTCTCGCGCACCAGTCCGTTCCACGGACCCGCAAACGCATGGCTCACGGCGGCGCTCAACGGAGGCCAACGCGTGGGTGTTCCATGGCTCTCGATCCTGGCGTTCCTGCGCCTGAGCACGAACCCTCGCGCCTACCGTCGTCCGTTCAGCGGGCCGCAGGCTGCCAAGCGCGTCCGGGAGTGGCTCGCCGCCGACGTGGTCTGGATCCCGGAGCCCACGAGCGATCACCTCGATGTCCTGGCTTCGCTGATCGAGACGCATCACCTCACGTCGGACCTGATGAACGACGCGCACCTCGCGGCCCTCGCGGTGGAGCACGGGCTCACCGTCGTGTCCGCCGACACCGACTTCGCCAGATTCTCCGAGATCCGCTGGGAGAACCCGTTGTCATCGCCCTGACCACGGGAGGGTTCAAGTCCCCTCTCGTCCACAGCTTGGCTTGCTGACGGCCAAAACGCCGGTTCACAATCGTCGGGTCAGGTGGCGGCGAACAGTCTCCACTCCTCGGCGATTCCCTTCAGCTCGTGCAGGCCACGGTCCTCGAACGCGATGCCCGAGCCGGCGACGAGATCCTTCACGGTGGAGGACACCAGCACCTCACCCGGGGACGCCAGGCCGCCCACCCGCGCCGCGATGTGCACCGCGATCCCGCCGACGTCCTCGCCCAGCAGCTCCACCTCCCCCGTGTGGAGCCCCGCCCGGATCTCGAGCCCCAGCGGCCGAAGTAGCTCGCCGAGTGCGGTCACGCACCGAATCGCCCGCGCCGGTCCGTCGAACGTGGCGAGGAGCCCGTCGCCGGTCGACTTCACCAGGCGCCCGCGAGCCGCCTCGATCTCGCGCCGGGAAACCGACTCGTGGAGCTCGAGGAGCTCCCGCCACCGGCGGTCGCCGAGCTCCGAAGCCCGCTCGGTGGAACGCACGATGTCCGTGAAGGCGACGGTCGTGAGCATGCGGTCGGCCGTCTCGGTGGTGCGGGTCCCCGTCAAGAACTCCTCGATCCCATCCAACAGAACGTCCGCGCCGGCGTCTGCCCACGGCGCATGTGAGTCGCTCGGGACGGCCAGGTACCGGGCCCCGGCGATGTGGTCCGCGAGGTACCGGCCGTGTCCCGTCCGGATCGTCGGATGGTCCTCGGACTGCGCCACGAGCGTGGGTACGCTGATCGCCGGGAGCACCCCGCGAACGTCCAGCTCGAACAGGAGACGCTGCCGCAGCACGACCCTGCCAGGACTGGCGACGGCGCGCTCCATGCGAGCCAACGACTCGTGCATGCGCGGGTCAGACGTGAGGTTAGGGTAAAGGGAGCCCATCGCCTCGCCCGAGCCCCAGACCTGGGAGATGAGCTCGATGACCGCGGCTTGGGCCTCGGCGGGTAGGCCCCACGGGTAGTCGTGCGCCCGGGCGAGCCGCGCGTACGAATTGATGGTGACCAGGCTCACCGATCGCTCGGGATGCGTCGCCGCGAAGAGCATGCACAGCTGGCCCGCATGCCCGTGCCCGACGAGCGCTGCGCGCGAGGACCCGACCGCGTCCATCACCGCGGTGACGTCCTCCATCCACTCCTCCATGGGGGGAAGGTTCTGGATCGGGTCGGAGAGGCCGACGCCTCGCATGTCGAACAGGATCAGCCGGCCGTAGTTGGTGAATCGGCGGAAGAGGCGCTCGTTCTGTGGCCACTCCCAGATCAGGTCGAGGTTGCTCCCCCAGTCGAAGGAGAGCACCACGTCCAGAGGACCGTCGCCGACGACCTGGTACGCGATCTGGATGCCGCCGCTGTCCGCATACTGGATCTGGGGTAGCACGAGCAAATCCTAGAGACTTTCGGTTCGGTGCTCTCCGAGAACATGACGATGCAGAACGAGCACGCGCTTCCGGAAGTCGTGGTTTAGAAACAGTCCCCTTTGGTCCACCGGAGAAGGCCCTCCTGAACGTCAGGAGGCAGTCTCGTCCAGGTCCTGGCCCAGCTGGGCGGCCCAGTCGGCGTTCGCCTGGGCGAAGGCGCGGCGGATCGACTCGAAGTCGTAGGGCCGCTCGGCGAGCGTGTCCGGGTCCCACTGGCTGCGCGGCTGGTTCACGAAGTCGCCGCCGTAGACATGGATCGCGCCCGTGAACCGGCGCTCCGGGTTGGCGACGGAGTGGATGGCGTCGGTGCCGAGCGCGAGGACGTCGCTGTCGCGGATCGTGCGCCCCCCGGCCGGCACGATGTGCTCGGGCCCGCGCTTGAACAGCACGTTGTCCTCGGCGCCCCCGTAGATGCCGATCACCGCCCACATCTGGTGGTCGTGCGGGAACAGGACCATCCCCGGCGCCCAGATGACGTTCAGCACGGTGAGTTCGGGCGTGTTGTGGAGGATCTCGATGCCGCCCACGTCCTTGCCCAGGGTTTTGGCGACCGCCTCCGGCTTCTCGAGCGTTCGGATGAGCACCTCGCGAACCGCGCGCTGCGCCTCGGGGTCGTTTACGGCCTCCCGGCAATCGGACAGCAGCGTGTCGACATCGAACATCTCAGCCTCCCTCCACCGTCTGGTCGGTGCAGTCCCAAGGTCCCGAAGATACGGTACGCCCCCGGGGCCACGGCGGATGCGCCTGTCCACAGCCGCCGGCGCCGTGTTACGGTCGGCCGCCGGAGGCCCTCAGGAGAAGCACGTGACCGCGTCCCGGTGCGCCCGCCGGGTTGGTACGACGATCCGCTTCACCGCGCGTTCAAGCGCTACTGGGACGGGACCGCCTGGACGTCCACGGTCGCCGACGCGGCCGTGGGCTTGGGCCCCGAAGGCGGCGACCCCATCGTTACGCCGGACCTGGCCGCGGACGGATCGTTCACCGGTCCGAGCCCCGTGGGGAGCCAGTACCCCGTCCACGGCAGGTTCCAGGGCGGTTCGGGGCCGGGCGGCACGTTCACCATGGAATGGACGGTGCGCTACGGCGCGGGCACGTGCACGACCGACCTCGTCGGCCAGTGGACGAGTTCCTGACGCCTACTCGAGAGCTTGTGTAACCGGGCCAAGGCCGCGCGCGATTCGGGGTTTGAATAGCGTCCCCTCAGCTCCACCAAAGGTTCCGTAGTGGGACCGACCCCTGAAGGCGGGTTCGGGCATCGCGCGCTCGAACCTCCGCGAGACATCGTGGGGGTGGTGTTACCCTTCGCCTTTGTTGGTTTGCCGTGGGCGACGTATTCATGAAGAAAGCTCGCGAGAGACAGCTGCTGCGACTCCTGGACATGATCAGCGGTCGCACGTGGACCTCGGAGAGCGCCGATACGTTCGTCCGGGAACTCACCCTCGATTCGAGCCTCGTGTCCGGCCGTTACAAGATGAGCGGCGGCTGGAAGCCCGCCGACCAAGGTGGGACGCTTCTTCACATCGCCATGGACGAGGAGGTTCCCGGCGCGGTGCGCGCGTTACTGGAGCATGGAGCCGATCCGAACGCGATGTACACGGACGAAGACTCGGCTTTCGCTGGATGGACTCCGCTTCATTTGTGGGCCGGGAACTACTACTCACACAAGAACTACGAAGCCGCGGAGATCCTCCTCGCCGCGGGGGCTGACATCAACAGCCGCGATGCGGAGGGCTACACGCCGTTGTGCAAAAGCCTTTCGTCGTCTCGTGGGCAAGATGAACAGTACGCCGTGTCGAAGATTGTTCGTTGGCTGATTGAGCATGGGGCAAACGTCACGATCTCTTCCAACAACGGAATGTCGCCGGTTGAGATCGCGCGGAAGGAGTTCGGATCTGAGGAGTTACCGCAAGTTCTCGAAGTTCTCGCGCTGATCGAGGAGCGTAGCGAGCCACCTTCTACGGTGGTCGAAGCGGCTCGCCGTGGCGATGCGCAAGCGCTGAACACCCTGCTGAGGCAGGGCAGCCCGAACGAACAACACGACGGTCGGTCGGCATTGCACTGGGCCGTGTCGAGCGGTCAGAAGGACGCGGTTCAGGCGCTCATCGACGGCAAAGCTCGCCTCGATGCGACGGACAACGACGGATGGACCCCGCTGCACGTGGCAGCGTGGAACGAGAGCATCGAGGTCGTCCGCTGTCTCATCCAAGCGGGAGCGGATCGCAACCTCCGGGAGAATCTGCGTCACATGACGGCCGCGGACATGGCCGCGGAGCGAAGGAACGTTCAGCTTGTCTCCATCCTCCGGGCGGAACCTGCCTCGCCTAAGCGTCGGTGAAACAGACTCGGGAGAAAATGGTGGCCGCCCAGGTGATCGCGCACTGGCACGGCGTGCGGAGGCGGGATCGCGACGAGGGGTCCGGTCGCGAACGTGCGTCCCGTGAATTGGCGCCTCGGATCGGGCGGGCGGACCGGAGGCGCCCTCCTCAGAGCTTGAGCCGCTCGTGGAGGGTATCCACAGGCGCCCGGAAGGTCTGGTTCAGGTAACGTCCTGTTTGGTGCACAAGGGGCGGGACGAGTCTCAGGTGCCGCCTTCTCGTGGCGTTCGTGTAGCGCCGTCCTGCCAGTCGTCCAGGTCTTGCAAGAGCCGGGCTGCGGACTGACGCACCCGAGACGAAGCAGGGGAATCGGTCGCAGCCTCGAGCGCACGTCTGCCGCGCTGGATCAAGTTCTGATCCACGGATACGCCTGCGCGAAGCGGTCCCAGGATCTGCTCTCCCAACACCGTCGTGATGAGGTTCCAGGCTTGCTCGGCGACGAGATGCTGCTCGAACCCATCGACTGTTCGATCGTGGAGGGGCTGCGGACGGCGCGCGCAAGCTCGTCGAGGTCGGGCGTCTCAAAGACGCGGCGAAGAACTTCCTCGGTGTCCGTGACGTTGAAGGTCTGGTCCGCCATGTGATTCCTCCGGCGTCTCTACACCCGGCTTCACGGACGAGTCAACAGCAGAGGGACCAGTCGGTTCAGACCGCGTATCAGGATGCGTTCGCGCCGGCGGCCTGCTCGCAGGACTCGATCCAGCGGCGGTCGCCGGCCTTCGCGCACTCGGCTCGCAGGCGCTCCTGGTCGCCGCGCCAGTAGAAGTCGGCCGTCTGGGCCACCGCGGAGTGACACAGCCACTCGCGTCCGGAGGGCGCCGCCGCGCAGAGCTCGAAGGCCGGGCCCGTCTCCGCGTACCAGTCCACGAACTGTCGGGCGGCGCCCGAGAAGCAGTGCGCCACCCACGTGTCGTCGGCCAGCAGGCAGAGCTCGGCGGCCCGGTCCACCTCGTGGAGGGTGTAGCCGGCGATGTCGCGGCCCATGCTCTCGTGACACGTCGTCACGTACGCGTCCGGAGCCCGGACGCACTCCGCGAACGCGGCCGCGAAGTCCCAGCCGACCAGGTCGAGGATCGTCGAGGACTGCATCAGCCAGCAGTCGTTGCGGTAGGCCTCGTCCACCTGGTTGCAGGGATACTGCGGGTCGTCGCTGAGCACCGCGGCGCCCGGGATGGTCTCCTGTCCGCTCCGCAGGGCCTGGCCCCAGATCACGTTCTCCATGAAGACGCCGCCGTAGCAGGACCGCCGGTCCCAGTTCGAGCCGAGGGCGTCGCAGTACTCGAGCGGCCGGTTCACCTCGTGATCGAAGAACAGGGTCAGGCCGTGGCCGAGGCCGTGGAGGCACTGCCACTCGAGGTCAAGGCCCGCGTCGGCGCCGAGCTCGTCGCACAGGCCGGCCACGTCCCCGGCCGTGAACCCCGGGTTGTCCTCGAAATAGCCCTGCAGGACGCCGTGGTAGCAGCCGCCCTCGAAGCGGTCGTCGCAGCTCCCGAAGGCCCTCGCGGGGTCGTCCGAGGTCTCGTACACGTACCTTCCGAGCGCGTGCACGTACTGGTGGGACATGCCCCGCAGGGCCGGTCGCTCCTCGACCCGGCGCTCCAGCAGGTCCAGGCCGGCCCGGGTGCCGCCGTCGTCGATCGCGCGCCGGATCTCCAGCAGGAGGGGGTCGTCGTCGGCGATCGGGCTCCCCGAATGACGGTGCCCCCCCGCCGAGGCCGCGTCCCCGAGACCGTGCGTGTGCCCCCCCGTGGCATGGTCGACGATTACCCACGAGGCGAGCGCGACGACCACGGCC
>JBBDTT010000115.1:0-6859 GCA_040904285.1 Actinomycetota bacterium | reverse complement strand
CGCCCACGACCTTGTCCACGGCGTTGTGGCGGCCGACGTCCTCGCGCAGCGTCTCCAGGCGGCCCTCGGTGTCGAAGAGCCCGGCCGCGTGGAGCCCTCCGGTCCGCTCGAAGATCGCCTGCGCCGCCTGGAGGGCGCCCGGAAGGGCGGGCAGCTTCGCGGCCGCGATCGTGGGTCCGGCGGGGAGGGTGGCGCACCGGACCTCGATCTGCTCGAGCGAGGCCTTCCCGCACATCCCGCACGACGACGACGCGTACGTGTTGCGCTTGAGCGACGCCGCGTCGAACGGCCGGGCCAGCCGAACGGTGACCACGTTGTAGTGCTGCTCATTGTCGGGGAGCTCGCAGTAGGCGATCGTCCGGATCTCCTCGCGCGAGGCCACGAGGCCCTCCGTGAACAGGAAGCCCGCCGCGAGCTCGAAGTCCGCGCCCGGCGTCCGCATCGTGACGACGACGGGTTCCGGCTCCGCGCCCGGTCCGCCCACCCGGATCTCCATGGGTTCCTCGGCCGCCAGGCGGTCCGGCAACTCGGCGCCCCGGCCGTCGCGGACGGCGAGCACGCGCGCGGAGGCGGTCGTGCGTCGAAGGGGGGTCTCGGCGCGGATCATCGGCCTCCATTCTGAGCCATGCGGTCCAGGTCCTCCGGGGTGTCGAGGTCGTGGAACGCGTCGGGGGGCGCGACGCGCAGCCACTCCTCGGGCTGAACGCGATTGACGTCGAGGTGGTCGAGCAACTCGCGCATCGAGGCGGCGCCCGTCCCGACGAGCTCGGCGGCTCGCTCCAGGTCCTCGGCCTCGTAGCGGGCGCACAGGGGCTGGTCGCGCCCGTGCTCGTCGACGGGGAGGACGGCCCGATCGGCCGGGTACCCGGCCAGGAAGCGAAGGAGGCCCTCCTCGGCGTGCACCAGGTCCACGGCCAGGACCAGGATGGGCCCCGCGTGGCCGCGGTCGCGCAGCCGACGGCCACCCTCGGCCACGGCGGCGAGCGGGCCGCCGCCGGGTGGCTCCTCGCGGACCGCGGGAAGGGACGTGAACCCGGGCCCGACCTCCAGGACGGGATCCGCGGCGGCACGCAGCGCCCGGGCCGCCCGGTCGGCGAGGCGCTCACCGCTCATCACGAGCCCGGCCTTGTCGCGGCCCATGCGACGGCTCGATCCGCCGGTGAGCAGGAGCCCGGCGACTCCACGCCCGTCCACACGGCGAGTCTCCCACGGGGTAGCCTCCGACCCCATGGAGTGGGTCGAGACCTACGCCGAGGCCCTCGAGGTCACGCTGACGCGCGAGGAGGTGGCCGAGGTCCTCCGGCTGGCCCGCGAGGTGGCGCACCGGACGGGGGACCGGACGAACGCGCCCGTGGCCGCCTACCTCGCCGGCAAGTTCGTCGCGGGCGCCGGGGCGGGTACGACCGAGGCGGCCCTCGAGCTCGCCGACGGGCTCCTTCCGCCCCCCACCGAGGCCTGAGCCGGCCCTCGGTTGGAGACCGTCCTCGCGTACGTCGCCACGGGCTACGGCATCGTGATGGCGCTGTCCCCGGTCCTGCAGATCCGCCGGATGCTTCGGCTGCGATCCTCTGACGACGTCTCGATCGCGTACCTCGCCGTGATCACGGTGGGGTTCGTGGTGTGGGTGGCCTACGGCCTCTCGATCGGGGTCGCGGCGCTGGTCGTGGCCAACGCGACCGCGTTCGTCGTGGGCGTGGCCACGATCGCCGTCGCGCTCCGGTTCCGCGATCGAACGGCACCGAGGGCCTGAGCCCGGGGGCAGGCGACGGCGTATGAGCCCGGCGTCAGGACCAGAATCGGTCGATCGCCTCCTGGTCGTCGACGACGGGCCATCGTTCCAGCAACCGGCCATCTGGGCCCAGACGGAGGACGTTGGCGACGATGTCGGTCTGACGCCGCCCGTAGCGCTCCGCGCTGGTGCGGGTGATGACGACCGCGTAGCCGTCGTTCGCCCACACGTCGCGGATGACGGTGTGCATCGATCCCTCGGTCATCTCCCAGAGCTTGACGAACAGGCGGAGCAGCTCCTGCTTGCCGTGGTACACGCCCGACAGCGCGTTCTTCCCGCCCTGGTGCCAGACCACGTCGTCGTCGATCAGCTCGTCGAGCACGGTCAGGTCGCCGGTCGAGAACGCCTCGAACCCGCGACGGGCCCGTTCGACATTCGGATGGGCGTGCTCGCTCATCGCCTGAGCGCCCCCAGCCACATCGACAGGTCGCGCACCGCCCAGGCGGCCGAGTCCGGGTCGCCGGCCTCGTTGGTGAACCGGACGCGAAGCAACGGCCGGCCGATGGTCTTTCCCAGGTGGGACCGGGTCTCCTCGGCGTCCAGGATCGAGGCCCGCGGGATCCGGGCCTCCCGGCGGGGAACGGCCATCACGAACAGGAGCTCGGCCGGGGTCAGGGCGAGGGTCCCGCTCCCGCGCATCTGGAGCGGGCCCCCGGATTCGACGCCGAACGCGTTCGCCCGATCGTCGATCAGGGCGATCTGGGTGTCGTCCAGGCGGGCCCGGGCCACGGAGGCGGCCGTCGCGAGCCGCCCTCGAACGGCGGTTCGGGCGATGAGGGCGGTGGCGACCAGGAGCAGGGCCACCGCCACGGACGCGGCGATCCAGGCCAGGGGACGATCCTAGCCCGCCGCGATTTCCGGCATCTGTGCCAGCATCGCGTCCGTGGCGGATCGAGCGATCCTCGTGGAGGGGCTGACCAAGCGGTTCGGCGACATCGTGGCGCTGGACGGCGTGGACTTCGAGGTCCCGGCCGGGACTATCTTCGGCCTGCTCGGTCCGAACGGGGCCGGCAAGACGACGTGCATTCGCGTGCTGTCCACGATCCTGATCCCCGACGCGGGGCGGGCCGAGGTGCTGGGCCGCGACGTCGTCAGCGATCCGCAGGAGGTGCGGTACTCGATCGGTCTGGCCGGCCAGTACGCGGCCGTCGACCAGAACCTGACCGGCCGCGAGAACCTCCGGCTGATCGGCAAGCTCGCCCACCTCCACCGGGCCGACATCATGCCCCGGGCGGGCGAGCTCCTGGAGCGGTTCGACCTGGCGGACGCGGCGGACCGGCCGGTCCGGACGTACTCGGGTGGGATGCGGCGGCGGCTCGATCTCGCGGCGGCGCTCGTCCAGCGCCCGCCGGTGCTGTTCCTCGACGAGCCCACCACCGGCCTGGACATCCAGAGCCGCACGGAGCTGTGGACCATGATCCGAGAGCTGGTCTCGGAGGGGACGACGGTCCTGCTCACCACCCAGTACCTCGAGGAGGCCGACCGCCTGTGCTCGCACCTCGTCGTGGTGGACGGCGGGCGGGTGATCGCGAACGACGCGCCCCAGGCGCTGAAGGCGAAGCTCGGAAGCGCGGTGATCGACCTGGAGATGAAGAACGAGACCGCGGCGCGGAAGGCCGAGCGTGTGCTGAAGGCCCGGGTCGACGGCCTCGTCGAACGGGATCGGGCCACCGTCCGGTTCACGGCCGGCGAAGGCCCGTCGGAGCTCATCGGCGTGCTTCGGAGCCTCGACACGGAGAAGGTGACGCCGGTCAGCCTGACGGTGCGCGAGCCGAGCCTCGATGACGTGTTCCTGCAGCTGACCGGCCATCACGCCGAGCCGGCCGCCGAGGAGGCCGAGGCTGCGGCTCCGGCCGCCGGCCGGCGACGCCGCCGACAGCGGGGGGCGGCGTGACCGATCGAAGCGTCACCGCCCCCGGGCGGGGCACCATCGCCCGGCGCAGCCCGTTCGTCCACGGCGTGCTCGACGCGTTCGCGGTCGCCCAGCGGGGGCTGATCGCGCTTCGCCGCGTCCCGCAGTACCTGGTGTTCTCGACGATCCAGCCGGTGATCTTCGTGCTGATGTTCCGCTACGTGTTCGGCGGCGCGATCGGCGACGTGAACGGGGTGCCGTACGTCGACTACCTCATGCCGGGGATCTTCGTGCAGACCACGACCTTCGGCTCGATGGGCACGGCGATCGGCCTCGCCAACGACGTGAACAGCGGGCTGCTGGAGCGGTTTCGCTCGCTGCCGATGGCGCGGTCCGCCGTCATGACGGGCCGGACTCTGTCCGACCTCGTTCGGAACGTGTTCGTGGTGATCCTCATGGTCACCGTCGGCTTCATGGTCGGGTTCCGCATCCACACCGGGCTGCTCGGCCTTCTCGGGGGGATGGGGCTGGTCATGCTGTTCGGCTACGCGCTGTCGTGGGTGTTCGCCTCGGTCGGCCTCCTCGCGCGCGACCCCGAGACCGCGCAGGCCGCCGCCTTCCCGCTCATGGCGCCGCTGGTGTTCGCGTCGTCGGTGTTCGTGCCCGTGCTGACCATGCCCGGATGGCTCCAGCCGTTCGCGCAGCATCAGCCCGTCTCGGTGACCGCGACGGCCGTGCGCGCCCTCGTCCTGGGAGGCGACACGATCGGTGTGAACACCACGACCTCGGTCCTCACCGCCCTCGCCTGGATCGCGGGCATCCTGATCGTCTTCGCGCCGATCTCGGTCCGGCTCTACCGCCGCGCGGTCTAGATCACACGCCGCTCTCGCCGAGGAGCCAGCGGACGTTGCCGCCCATGAGCTTGTCGCGGTGCTCGCCCTCGACGCCGTCGATGAATCGCTCGTAGGCCGCGCGCGGCTCCGCGAGGCCCTCGGCGTGGGGCCAGTCGCTGCCGTACATGAACAGGTCGCCCGCGTGGCCGATGAGCTGGCCCGGCTGTTCGTAGCCGAGCGCTCCGACCCGGACGTGGCGGCGGAAGTACTCGCTGGGGGTGAGCTCGAGGGGGCGGGGCGGCCCGTTGTGGCGCGCGCTGTAGAACATCAGCGCCCCGTCCATGGTCGCGAGGAACACCGGCACCCAGCCCGCGGTCAGCTCGATGATCCCGAGCCGCAGCCCGGGGTGGCGCTCGAAGGTCGCGTTCAGGATCAGGTTGGAGACCGCCAGCGCCGCGGGCACCCACAGGAAGATCGAGTCCAGCAGGTGGTCGACCGGCTCGGCGTCGCCCTCGTACCAGGCGTCGTCCCACGGTTTCTTGAAGCCGCTCACGTGATAGATGGGGGCCACACCGTGGTCCGCGAAGGCCGCCCACACCGGGTCGAGGTCCGGATGCGACGGGGCCTTCCCGTTGACGAGCCCGGGGGCGATCATCGCGAGCCGCAGGCCGGCCTCGCGGATGCGGCCGATCTCCTCGACGGCCCAGTCGCGGTCGGCGAGCGAGAGGTGGGCGACGCCGTGCAGGCGGCCCGCGCCGTCGGCGACGCTCTCGGCCATCCACCGGTTGTGCGCGCGCAGGTTCGCGTTCAGCGCCGGGACGTCACTCGCCAGCATGTCCTCCCACAACAGGCCGAAGTTCGGGAGCAGGACCGCCTGGTCGATGCCGAACTCGTCCAGCGCCGCCACTCGCGCCGACGGGTTCCAGTACGAGTCCGGGATCGCCTCGTCATAGCGATGCTCGGCCGGCTCGCCGGCGTCGAGCCTCGCCCGCGCGTCGCCGATCTCCTTGGCCTTGCCCGGGTGCTGGAGCTCGGCGAGGTACAGCCGCCGGCCTCGCCAGGTGAGCCACGGGTAGCCGAGCTCGTCGTCCTCGATCGACAGGGCGTCGTCGCGGAACTCCGGGTCGATGTGATCGCGCCACATCGTCCGCGGCTCGGACAGGTGCTGGTCGCCGTCGATGACGGCCGTCCTGATCTGCGTCTCCGCGGTCACGGCTCCACCACCACCTTCGCCAGTCGTCCCGCCATGAACTCCACCGCCGCGTCCGGGAGCGCCTCGAGCGGGACCCGCGCGTCCACGTGCTCGCGGACGGTCGCCCGCCCCTCACGGAGGAACATGATCGCCCGATCCCATTCGTCGGGTCGATAGCAGAAGGTCGGCACCAGGTCGACCTGCTTCGGGACCAGGACGATCGGCAGGATCCTTGCCTCGGGGGCGATGCCGACGATGACCACGACGCCCCCCGGCGCGGTGAGCCCGACGGCTTCCTGCAGCGCCTCGGCCCGGCCGGTGCACTCGAACACGACCTCCGGCGGTCCGCCCAGCGATCCGGCGAGGGCCACGTCCTGCCCGGGAGCGAACGCGGCGACGGCGCCCGCGGCCACGGCGCGCTCGCGCTTCGTCTCGACGGGATCGATGCCGGCGATGGGGCCGAGCCCCTCGAGCCGGGCGGCGGTCAGGGTGGCGAGGCCGATCGCGCCGAGGCCCACCACGGCGGCCGGCACCACCCACCGCCCCCCGCGCGAGACCGCGTGCAGGGACACGGCGAGGGGATCGGCGAATGTCGCGTCGACCGGGTCGATGTCGCCGACGGGGCTGCACCAGGCCGCAGGCACGGCGATCCGTTCCGCGAACGCTCCCGGCCGGCTGAAGACGAGCCCGTTGGCGACACCCTCGGGGCACAGCTCGCCGCGGCCGCTCGTGCAGTACACGCAGCCGCCGCACCAGTCCATGGGCCGCAGCGCGACGAGGTCTCCCTCGGACAGGCCCGAGCCCCCGGGGGCCGAGAGGATCCGACCGGCCCCCTCGTGCCCGAGGATCGCGCCGCCGGGGTAGCCCCCCTTCAACAGAGTGAGGTCGGAGCCGCAGAGGCCGCAGGCGAGCACCTCGACGAGCGCTTCCCCGTCGCGCGGCTCGGGCTCGGGGACGTCCTGCACCACGAGCTTCCCCGGACCCTCGAGTACGGCCGCGCGCATGGTGCCCGGTAGGGTATCCGAGCCATGGCCAAGGTCTTCAAGGATGCCGACGCGCCGCTCGAGGCCCTGGCCGGCCGCCGCGTCGCGGTGATCGGCTACGGGAACCAGGGTCGATCCTGGGCGCTCAACCTGCGCGACTCCGGCCTGAACGTCACGGTCGGCACGATCAGCGACGCCTCTCGCGAGGCC
>JBBDTT010000114.1:0-6865 GCA_040904285.1 Actinomycetota bacterium | reverse complement strand
TTCACCTCGAAGCCGTGGTGCTCGGCGAGGTGATGGCGGACGAGCTCGTTGTGCTCGCGCAGCAGCGTCATCCACTGGCGGTCCCCGAGCCCCTCGGTCAGCTGGGTGGAGCCCTCGATGTCGGAGAACAGCAGCGTGACTGTCCCGTTCGGTGCCGCGGCCGCGGACAGGTCGGGACGGTCCCGCCCCGCATCCGCGGCCATCCGCTCGAGGACCTCCAGCTCGCGGAACCGCGCGATGGCCGGCCCCTGGACGAAGTCGTCGAGCGCGAAGAACTGCCGGACCTCGGTGTGGACGCCCCACTCGTGAGGGAACGCCGGCTTCGGCTGGCGACGGTACCACTCCATGGCCTCCTCGCGCGAACCCACCTCCATGATGAGGTAGCCGGCGATCAGGCCCTCCTCGTCGAAGGGGCCCTCCTCGATGCGCGGACCGTCGGGCTCGTAGTGCACGCGCCATCCGTCGCGCGTGGGGCGGAAGCCGTTCCCGTCGACCCAGACGCCCGCCTCCATGAGCGACTCGTTGTAGTCGAGCTGCGCCTGGAGGAGCTCCTCGGTGGGCAGGACCCCCACCTCGGTGTTCTTAGTGGCCTTGACGAGGATGATGAAGCGCACGACCGAAGCCTAGCCGCCGCTTCCTGCCGGGCTCCGGGCCGGGCCGGACAGCGGCAGGGCCACGGCGAACGCCGCGACGAACGCGGGGATGCTCGCGCCGAGCCGCCCCCCGAACAGCGGGTAGGGCAACCCGATCGCGTCGGTCGCGCTCGAGAAGGCCTCCATCCACCACGCCGGCGCGAGGGCCCCGCACCAGTGGTACACCAGGAATCCCGTGACCCACGGGACGAGCGCGCCGAACCGGAACCCGCCCGTCCCCCAGTAGGCGCCGCCGCGTTCGGCGAACAGATCGGCCTCGGCGAACCCGCGCCGGCCGCGCACGAAGTACGCGGCCAGGAACACCCCGTACAGCGGAACGAACACCGAGCCCAGCAGGAACAGGAAGTACTCGTAGGTCCCCAGCCCACCGGCCGGATCGTTCCCCAGCGCGAGGGCGATCCCGAACCCCGCGGCCGCGACGACGGCGATACCCGGCCGCTGACGGATCCGGGGGTTGAGGTTCTGGGCCGACACGGCCGTCGAGTAGATGTCCGCGAACGCCTGATCCGTCTCCCCGACCAGCAGGGCCACCAGGACGACCGCGCCGCCGGCCACCGACGCGATGGCCGAGGCCAGACCGGCGGGGGTTTTCTCGGTGAATCCGCCCGCCAGGACGAGCAGAGCCCCCAGTGCGTAGAACCAGACGTTGCCGGCCAGGTAGCCGGTGAACGTGCCGGCGAAGCTCGAGACGCCGGCGCGCGCGAAACGGCTGTAGTCGGCCACCAGCGGAAGCCACGACACGGGCATCACGATGACCAGGTCCACGCCCTGCCAGAACCCTGGAAACCCGCCCGCTCCCGGGCGCGACCAGAACCCGCCGAGGTCCCCGCCCGCGAACAGCGCGATCGTGATCCACAGCCCGACCGCGGCCACGACCCACGCCCCGAATCGCTCCATCCATCGTCGGACCACGACCACCGGGCCCCCCAGCGCGAGCGCCGTGCACAGCACGGTCACGGCTACGAGCCAGAAGGCGTACGAGCGCAGGCCGAACAGGTCGCCGCCGACCCTCGCCGCGATCACCGCCATCGCCCAGAGCTCGAACGCGGTCCAGCCCACGAGCTGCATGACGTTCAGGACCGTCGGCAGGTACGAGCCGCGGATCCCCAGGAGGGGCCTGAACAGGACCATCCCCGGGACACCCTCGCGGGCCCCCGCTACCCCCACCAGACCGAGCAGCGCGCAGCCCAGGACCGAGCCCACGACGATCGCCAGCAAGGCCATCGGGAACCCCAGCGCCGGGACCAGGAGCGCGCCGGTGAACGCGACCAGGATGCCGATCGACAGGTCGCCCCACAGCACGCCGAAATCGAGCGATCCCAGACGGCGGGCCTCGGGCGGGGCGGGGCGCACCCCGGGGTCGGCCGACTCGTCCTGGATCCGTTCGGTGAGCGTCGACATCGCGTCCTCCCTCCGCCGGCATGACCCGGATCAGGTTCGAAGGGTCGCCGGCCGCGGTGCGCGGATCGCCGGCCTCTCAGCCCGGTAGACGCCGGGCTCCCCCGTTCGGGCGCACTCTACCCGGGGGCGGGCACCACCGGGAAGCCTCGTGCGGGCACGATGGTCACGCCGCGGCCGGATCGGGCACGATGTGCACCATGGCGATCCGTGTCCTCATCGTGGACGACCAGGCCCCGTTCCGCGAGGCCGCACGAACCGTGGTCGAGCTGACCGACGGGTTCGAGGTCGTGGGCGAGGCCGAGACCGGCGAGGCGAGCGTGCAGGCTGCCTCGGACCTGCGGCCGGACCTCGTCCTGATGGACGTCAACCTCCCCGGCATCGACGGGCTCGAGGCGACCCGTCAGATACTCGCGAACGGCGGCGGGAGCGTCGTCGTCCTGCTGCTGTCGACCTACGAGTACGACGAGTACGCGCCGAGGGCCGCGGAGTCCGGCGCCGCCGCCTACATCCCCAAGTCGGAGTTCGAGCCCGACCGGCTCGAGGAGGCCTGGGCCGCCGCCAGCTCCGGCTGATCGCCCGACGGGATCCGCGCCTCCACGGCCTCGCCCACCCGCAGCGAGCCTCCGAGGGCCTCGGCCCGGTCCCGAACCCGCTGAAGGGTCGCGTCGGACACGCCGTCGCCGGGGACCGTGAGGCTGACCGTGTGCCCATCGAGCGACGCGGTCAGGGCCGCGTCCGTGGGCATCTCCTCCATCAGCAGGATCGAACAGAAGTACGCCGCCGCCTCGGCGTCGGGGTCAAGGTGGACGCCGACGAGCTCGGGCGCGATCTCGATCCGGCGTTCGAGCTTGCGGGCCTGCGCCTCGAGCGCGGCGGCCAGGCCCTGGTCCGCCAGCAGGGGAGGAAAGATCCCCCGGGCGAGCTCGCGGAGCCCGTCCAGGGTCTCTGCCGTCTCCGCGCCGAGCGCTTCCAGGAGCTCCGTCGCCCGCGCCGGGTCCTGGAGGGCATCGTCGACGGCGCGTAGCCGGTCGTCCAGGGCCGCCAGGCGGCGCTGGGGGCCGCCGTTCACCCGGCGCTCCAGCCGGCGGCGCTCCTCGTCACGGGCGGACAGGATCCTGCGTCGTGACGCGGCGAGCTCGCGGGCGAGGGCCGACGTTTCCTCCACCCGGCGCTCCAGCTCGGCGGTCAGCCGGACGTTGCGCAGGGCCAGTCCCGCCTGCGCGGCCAGGTCGGTGAGCAAACGCTCGTCGGCCTGGGTGAACGCCTCGCCCGGCGGCTTGCGAACGGCGATCACGCCCACCTCCTCGCCCCGGTCCCGGACGGGCACCGTACGCCCGAAGCCGCCCTCGTCCGCGCCCTCCGGCCATACGGCGTGGCGGTCGCCCTCGCCCAGCAGGACCGAGACGCTGGCCGCGGCCGCGCCGACGCCTCGCGCGGCCACCTCGGCCATCCGGGGAAGGACGTCCTCCACGGAGACGGTCGTCGCCACGCGCTCCGAGAACCCGGCCATCACCTCGTAGGGCGTCGCCCGCTCACCGAACACGAGCCGGTTGGCGACGCGCTGGACACGCTCCCGGACGGGCTGGAACGACAGCGCCACGACGGCTGTGGCCGCGATGGACAGGACGAGGTTCGGCTCCTCGCCGCTCCCGATCAGGGCGCCCACGCCGACCACGATGGCGACGTACACGCCGGTGATGAAGGCCGCGAGCGCTCCGTAGACCATCGTCTTGTTGATCACCACGTCGATGTCGTACAGGCGGCATTTGAGGATGGCGATCCCGACGGCGACGGGGATCGCCGTCATGGCCACGGCGAACAGGATCTGGCCCACGAGCGCGATCCCCGTCGACTCGTAGGTGACGACCACGCCGACCCAACCCACGCCGAAGAGCGACGCGGCGTACCCCAGCCACTTCAGCTGCTGGCGGCGCTCGCCTCGAGAGCGCCGATAGCGCACGACCAATGAGGCGGCCGAGCCGAGGACCGACGGGATGATCAGGGCCCAGCCGACGTTCTCCTGACCTGCGACGAGCGTGTCCCGGAGGAGCTCGAGGCCGACGGGGTTGGAGAACTGCACGTAGTCCCCGAGCGGGCCGGGCCCGAAGGCCGAACCGAGCACCAGGCATCCAACGGCGAGCACGGTGAGCGCGACGAGCCAACGCCAGCGCGGCGTCAGGGGATGCCCATCCGGGAAGAGCTGGAGGATCAGGATCAGCCCCCCCAGGGAGAACGGCCACACCCAGTTCGCCACCCACGCGACCCACACGACTCCGGGGATCGCGAAGCCGGCGTCGGCCACCGACCCCAGGACGATCGCCAGCGTCCCCGCCATCCCGACGACCAGGAGGAGCCAGCCGACCAGGTTCGGTGTCCTGGAGACGATCAGCGCGCCGAACAGGGGCGCGCCCAGGACCCCCAGGGCGAAGCCGATGCCCGACCAGTCGAACGAGCGCGGGTCGTACAGGATGGCGACGACGGCGCCCCCGACCGTGAAGGCCCCGCTCAGGCCGAGCACCGACCATGCGATCGCCGTGCGGGTCCGCGCGCTCATGCCGCTGCCTCCGCCGGCGTCGCCGGGACCATGCCCGCCACCCGGGTCCCGCGCCCCGGCCCGCTGTCGACCGAGATGACGCCCCCCAGGGCCTCGAGCCGGTCCGCCATGTTCCGCGTGCCCGAGCCCCGCGGCGAGGCGTCGGGATCGAATCCCCGTCCGTCGTCGATCACCTCGAACTCGATCGTCCCCTCGGCCTGACGAAGTCGGAGATCCACGCGGGACGCGTCCGCGTACTTCGCCGTGTTCTGGAGGGCCTCGAGGATCGAGAAGTACACCGCGGCCTCGACGTCCTCGGGGTAGCGGCCGACCCCGTCCGGCGAGATCCGGACCTCGAACGGCAGCCCGTCCGCGTGGGCGCGCAGCGCCCGGACGAGGCCGCCCTCGGACAGCAGAGGGGGGTAGATCCCCGCGGCCAGGCCGGCCAGGGTGTCGGACGCGGCGGCCGCGTCACGGCGGAGGTCGGCGATCAGGGTGCGAGCCCGTTCCGGGTCCTTCCCGGCGAGCTGGCGGGCCAGGCGGATCTTCACGGCGAGGGCCACCAGGTGCTGCTGGGCGCCGTCGTGGATGTCGCGCTCCAGCCGCCGGCGCTCCGCGTCCTCCGCGGCCACGATCCGCTGTCTCGAGACGCGCAGCGCCTCCGCGTGCCGGGAAAGGTCCTCAAGCCGGGCCCGGAGGTCCGCGGCAAGGCGGGCGTTGCGAACGACCAGCCCCGCCTGCGAGGCGAGGTGCTCGAGCAGGGACGCCTCGGCCGGACGGAGGGTCTCCCCCGGCGGCTTGGCGACGGCGAGGGCACCCAGGAGCTGGCCCTGTGCGCGGACCGCCACGGTGCGATCGTTCCCAGGGATGGTTGGCGCCCCGTCCGCATCGGGCAGCGGGACGCTCTCGCCCGGGTCGCCGTCTGCCGGCCAGGACGCGCCCCGGACGAGCCGGCCGCCCACCGCGAGCCAGACCTCCGCCCGCGCCGCCCCCGTCCCCTCGGCGACGACGCGGGCCATCCGGGGCAGGACGTCCTCGACGTCGTAGGAGCCCCCGACGCTCGAGGCGAAGCCTGACAGGACCTCGTACGGCGAGGCGCGCTCGCCGTAGACCAGCCGGTTGGCGACCCGTTGCACACGGTGGCGGACCGGCTGGAAGACGACGGCGACCAGGGCCGTCGCGGCGATCGACAGCGCCAGGTTCGGCTCGTCGCCCGAGCCGATCAGTGAGCCGAGGCCCACGACGATCGCCACGTAGACCGCGGTGATGAAGGCCGCCAGCGAGCCGTAGACCAGGGCCTTGTTGATGACCACGTCGATCCCGTACAGCCCGTGTCGCAGGATCGCCACCCCACAGGCCACCGGCACACCCACCGTGAGGACCGCCACGAACAGGATGAAGAACACGTCGTCGATCCGTCCTCCCAGTGGATCCACGGCGAAGGTCAGCAGGAGGAAGGCGGCGCCCAGGCCTCCCACCCGGGCCAGGGCCCGGAGCTGGCGGCGCTGGATCCCGTCCGAGCGCCGGTACCGCATGACGAGGCCGACGACGCAGAGCATGGCCGTGCCGATCGAGCCGATCCCCGAGATCGTCAGCAGGGTGCTTGCCAGCCAGTCGAGCGAGGGGATGGCGGTGGGATTCGGGATCCTCACCACCTCGCCCCCCAGCTGGTTGGTGCTGATGGCGAAGCCCGCGACCCCGAAGACGGGGAACACGGCCATCGCCGCGACTACGGGGCGCCATCGGGGGCTCGGTGGGCGGCCGTCGGGGAACAGCAGCAACACGAGGGGGATCGCCCCGAACGCGCCGATGAACCCGATGTTCGTGCCCAGCCATCCGACCAGGCTCAGCAGGGGCAGCTCGCGCGCCGCCGAGAGCGCCACGTATCCCTCCGAGAACTCCGACAGGGCGATCCAAGTCCCGATCCACAGGAACAGCCATCCCACGGCGTTCCTCGGCTGCCGGGAGGCGATCAGCGCCCCCGCGGTTCCGTACCCGAGGGCTCCCAGGGCCCCCAGGACGCCGAAGGCGGCATCGGCGCGCGGCGCCATCAGGGAGGCCACGGTCCCGGCCAGGGCGATGGCCACCGCGATGGCCCACACGCCCCACGCGAGCCGTCGGACGTTCATCCCGCCACCGCGGGGACCCGGCCGGCGACCGAGGTCCCCTCGCCCGGAGCGCTGGTGACCGAGAGCGATCCGCCCAGCGCCTCGAGGCGGTCCGCCATGTTCTGCAGGCCCGACCCGCGCGGCGTGGTGGCCGGGGCGAACCCCCGGCC
>JBBDTT010000113.1:3585-6874 GCA_040904285.1 Actinomycetota bacterium | reverse complement strand
TCGCCGACGACCACGGCCTCCCCGACCGACTCGCCGACGACGATCCCCCCGACCCTCACGACCCCGCCCCTGCCCACGCCCACCGGCGACGACGGGCTCCCGCGAACCGGGATGCCCGTGGGCGGATGGCTGGTCGGCGGCCTGGTGCTGATGCTGGCCTCGAGCGCGATGATGCGGGCCCTGTCCCGCCGCCCGGCCTGAGCGGCCGAACCGACTAGCTCCAGTCGATCGCGAAGACCTTCGAGTCCGTCGCGTCCACCTTCACCGGCAGGGTCGCGCCCTGGACGACCTTCGAGGCCGACGCCTCGGGCACCATGGCCGGCTGCTGGGCGACGACCGGCGCCCGGCCGGGGACGTTCACGACGACGTCGATCACGAACAGGCGCTGGCCCTGGAGGGCCACGCCGGTGTCCTGGGCCGAGGTGATGGTCGCCTGGCCGGTGACCCCGGTGTCCTGCAGGCGCTCCGCGACCTCCTGCTGCTGGGACAGGCTCACCGACATCGAGGTCTGACCGGCCACCTGTCCGCCCCCCGCCTGGGCGGCGGCGAGGCCCCCGAGCGCGGCGGCCCCCAGGGCGCCCAGCGCCCCGAGCCCCTGACCCGCACCGGACTGGGTCTGGGTGACCTGGACGCCCCCGGGAAGGTTCGTCACGGCGGGCCCGGCGAAGGTCGGCCCCTGTTCCCACTCGATCAGGATCTTCGAGGGGTCCGCGGGGTCCACGATGACGGGAAGCGTGACCCCCATCGTCATCGTGCCCATCATCACGAGCGGGACCCACGTCTTGTGGTGCACCCGGTACGGGGTCTTCCCGGGGATGGTGATCTCGAGCTCCAGGTTCATCAGGGGGTTGTCGTTGAGGGTCGTCCCGGTCGTGCCGGCGTTGACGATCCGGCCCTGGCCCTTCATGCCGACGGCCCGCAGGCGCTGGGCCTCCTTGATCCCCGCCCCCATCTTGGCGCCCCACGCCAGGAGCCCGAAGCCCACCACGCCGAGGATGATCCCCGTCAGCAGGAAGCCGCCGCGCAGCACCGGGACGGCCAGCCCGACCACGATGAAGATCGCCGCGAGGAACAGCTCGAAGACGGCCGTGATCATCAGCCATGTGCGGGGACGGGAGTTGAACGTCATCGGGGTGAACATGCTCACGTCGCGCTCCTCGCTCGGGTGACCGCCGTAGCGTAACGCTCGTCCGGAGCCGCGCGTGCCACTCGAGCGGCGAGGGGCTACGATGCCGGACGGCGCCAATCCCGGACAGGACCCGTTCGTTGGGCAACGAAGTCAGGTCCCTCGTGGAGTTCCGGCCCATCGGCCCCAGTCCTGCCGACCGCGAGCGGCTCATCGGCCGGGTGATGCGCCATCCGACGGTGCAGAAGGAGCTGGGCGGCAACCGCCACCGCCTCTTGTCCCTCCACTATCTGTATCCGGGAGCGAAGACCGGCCGAACGGCGGTGCCTCGTCGTTACCGGGCCACGATCTACGACTACGACGCCAACCGGGGCCTCTCGGTCGAAGGATCGGTGAAGGGCACGGCCGCACCGAAGATCCGCGAGCTCGACGCCCAGCCCCTCCCCAGCCGCGAGGAGTGGCGTGAGGCGGTCAAGGTCCTGCGACGGCACAAAGAACTGGGCCCGAGGATCCGCGAGGGCCGTCTCATCCCCTATCGAGCCATGCCCTTGGTCCAAGAGGGGGCGGCCTCGGACGGACGGCCCGGGCGGGTCCTCACGGTCGGACTCCGCCCCCGGAGGGGGACCCGCGGCCATCGGATCGCCGGCGTGGACATGGGCACGCGCTCGATCATCCTGCTCCACAGCCACGGTGGCGCCTGCGGCGCTCCGGACGCGGACCAGACCCTCCTGCAATCGGCGACGGGACAGGGAGCCTTCCGGATCGAGGGACCCGCCGGCACGGAGCTCTGGCGATTCGAGGTCATCCGTCCGGCCGCCACCGAGGGCGAGTACGGGTCGGGGATCGAGCTGCGGAACGTTCGCTACCGGCGCAAGCTCGTGCTCGCCTGGGGCGGGATCCCCATCCAGAACGTGAACTACGAGGACCTGGATGGGTCCTGCGGCAGATCGGATTCCCACGGCGTCGACCGGATGTTCCTCGCGTACCTGGATCCCACCAAGTACGAGGGATGGTTCCATGTGCCGCCGGGCGGCCGGGACTTCGGAGGCGGGTTCCGTGAGTGCCTCGCCCCGCCCTCAACCATCCTGGAGTCGGGGGTCGACGAGGGGAACTTCCAGGGCGTCGCCATCTACCGAGACGCACCTGACTGGGTCCTCGTCACCGAGCTGGAGTCGGGCTGGTATCGGTACGTGATGGAGTGGCGGCTCGGCGACGACGGCACCATCCGGCCGCGCATCGCCTGGAGCGCCGTCCAGACCGGCTGCGTGTGCTCCATCCACCACCACCACGCCTACTGGCGCTTCGACTTCGACATCGGCGAGGCCTCCCGCAACCGTTTCCTGGAGTACAACCAGCCGCACGGCGCGCCGAAGGGGACCTGGGCCGCCGTGACGGCCGAGAAGAAGGTGGACCGGGAGCGTCCTCCCCCCGACTCCGACACCACCCTGGAAGAGATCCGCCGAACGCTCGACCGCGCCTTTCGGTCGGACCACCAGACGGCGGACGAAATCACGAGGCGGTTGGAGGAAGACCTCAGGCGGTCGGGCGTCCTGCCGGAACCGGGACCGGTCCGCTACTGGCGCGTGGAAAACGTCGACACGCAGGACGCCTACGACATCATCCCCGGGTGGGCCGACGGAAGCTGGCGCCATGCGGGACACCCGTTCGGCGATGGGGACGTCTGGTTGCTTCACGAGAAGCCGGGAGAGCGAGAACAGAGCGCTCGCGCGAACGAGCCCTCCCACCACGCGAACATCGACAAATGGGTGGACGCCGAGCCGATCGACGGGGCCGACGTGGTCATGTGGTACGCGGTCCACTCCACCCACGACGGCGAGCCCGGTGTTCCCCACGGCCAGCTCGTCGGACCGATCCTTCGTCCCGCGCGCTGGGAGTCCCCCCCGGCCTGAGCCGACCGCTCTCCACGCCCTCTACACCCGCGCTCGGACGGTTGGTTGCCGGGCGGCCGGAACCTATCCTTGTCGCACGCCCCCGGTAGCTCACGGGATCTGAGCGGCTGCCTGCCGCCTCCCTCGGGACCGCGGCGCTGTGCCCGCCCGGGTTCGGAACTCGAGTCGGGGTCCTGCGGCGGCCCCTCCAGGATCGCGTCGACGAATCTGAGGGTCATGGCGGCACCGTCGCAGCGGGCCCCGGAAACGAAGG
>JBBDTT010000113.1:0-3575 GCA_040904285.1 Actinomycetota bacterium | reverse complement strand
CCCCCCCGCCCGTTCGGCCGCGTTCGGGTCCCCTACGGGAGGGGGCCGGTATAGCGGTAGATCACCAACCCGAAGTGGCGGTCGCTGGTGTACACCACCCGCTCGTCGTTCTGGTCGAGCCCGAGCGCCACGCCCCAGAGCTCGTTCCCGCCCTGAGAGATGTGCGACCCGACGGTCTGGGTGTCGCCGCCGGTGTCCTCGTACCGCCCGACGCGGAACCCGAGGCTGTACCAGGCGGCGTAGACCAGTCCGTCGTACCTGGGGTCGGGGTCGACCTCCACCTCGTGGATGGACAGGTCTCCGAACCCCGTCTCGAACTGCGGGTCGGCCTGCTCCGGGAGCGACCACTGGCCGATCTCCTCGTGGTCACGGTTCAGCACTCGCGCGTAGCCCCATCCGTCGAACACGCTCGTCGCCGAAATCTCGCCGCCGAGGTCGCCGACGTCAGGCTCCACGTCCCCGGGATCACCGCTCGGGTAGGGGAGCGTGTAGTCCGGCGGGTAGCCGAACGCGACGTGGAGGAATCGGTGTCCGACGCACAGGCCGGGGATCTGGACGTCGAAGTCGTGCCCCATCGAGCCGCACAGGAACGAGTCCGGCGTGGCGCCTCCCTGAGCGCCCGCGTGATGGTTGGCCACGATCACGCCGTCGTACCCGGCCAGCTGCGCGCTCTCGACCTTCTCGGAGAACAGGCAGGCCGCCCCGGGGTTGTTCGGGTCACTCACCGGTCCTCGCTGGAAGACGATGATCGCTTCCTCGCCCGGGCCGAGCGGGCCCACGACGGACGCCGGGGGGATGGACCCGCGGTCGTCGGGGCATCCGTAGCCGCCGTACACGATCGGGCCGTTCAGGGTCCCGTCCGGCAGCGTAGAGACCGGCACCGTCCATGCGAACTGCCCGGCGTCGATCGACTCCCCCGCACCGGGGCCGGAGACGATCGTGATCGGGGTCCGCGAGCCCACCTGATCCTCGTCGGTCCCGAAGAACAGCGTCCGCGTGTCGTTCCATTCGCTCTGGTGGCCGTTGCCCTCGGGAGGACACGCCGGCGGCCCGTACACAGGGTCGCATTCGGAATAGTCCGACTCGTCGTACACCCTCGGCCGGGACGGGTTCGTCAAGTCCATCGACACCCACCCGACGTCCCAGTACGAGATCGTCAGGATCCACCGGCCTCCGGGCAGCTGGACCACGTCGAAGTCGTGGGACGTGGCCTCCTCGCCGTAGCCCTCCACCGACAGGCCTGGGATGTCCAGGAATCCGAAGTCGGCGATCTGTCGCGGGGCGCTCGGGTTCGTGATGTCGAAGATGTCGACGTCCTCGAGCTCGACGTTGTCGATCGCCGCCGCGTACAGCTTGTCGCCGGCGTCCCAGCCGATGATGCTGTGGGACTCGTTGAACTCCGTCCCGAACACGTCGTCGTCGCCGAAGATCGACAGGCGCCTCGGCCGCCGCGGGTTCGTGACGTCCCACAGGCTGAAACCGCCCTCGCTCTGCGCGAACGACGCGCACCACTCGTGGCTCCACAGCAGGAGGTCACCGGTGAACGACGGTGAGCTCACCCGCAGGGCCTGGATGCCCTCGGTCGCGTAGGTCTTGCCGGGGCCATCGAGGAACCCGACCTTCACCGGCCTCGCGGGGTCCGTGACGTCCGCGATGTGGATCCCCCCATCGGTGCAGTCAGCCAACCAGTCGCCGACGTAGGCGTACATCCGCCCGTCCTTGCTCCGGAGCGGGAATCCCGAGTTGTCCATCAGCGCCGAGACGTCGGAGATGTCGCTGGGCGCCCCGGCCAGCTTCAGGCTTCCCACTCGCTTGACGTTCTGCTCGACGGCCGGCATGTGTCCGCGCGGCCCACCGTGGAGCTCGTGCGAGTCACCACCGCCGTCGTCGGTGCCCCAGTGTCCGGCACCGTGATGAACGAAGCCCCGGTCCTCCACGGGATGCGATCCCGGGTGTGCACCGGCGGGGAGGACCCCCGCCACGAGCGCTGCGATGAGCGCGAAAGCGACCACTGCCCTGCGCATCGTTCCCCTCCTTTGGGGTTCATGGCACGACGGGGCACCCGTCGAGAATGTATGCCGTTTCCGTTCCCGGGGGCAACCCTCCTCGCGGGGGGCGATCGGCGAGGCTGGACCAGGAGCTGGGTGTTCTGGACACGTTCTTACCGGGCTATCCTTGATCGCACGGCCCCGGTAGCTCAGGGGATAGAGCGGCTGCCTTCTAAGCAATACCGGCCCACCCAGGAGGGCGACAGGCTCTACGTCGCCGCTGAAGCAGTGGGGATGCCGGATCTCGGGTCATTCGTCGCCCGCGACGAGTACGCGGTGGACACGGCCGACGGGACGGGCGGATCGAACGGCGGGAGCATGTCGGTCAACGCCAGCGGCTTCTACGGGCCGTAGCCCTCGAGACGCGACGGCGCGGGGTGGGTTGGCGTGACGGGGGAGGCAGCGCCCTGCCAACACCTCCCGAAGCCTTCAACGGTTCACGGTCACTCGGAGGAAGGTGGCGGGGATGGAGGTGGTCTCCGCGCTCCCGCTCGTGTTCTGTTCATTGAACAGGGCCTCCAGCTCGGCCAGCAGATCAGCCGCGCGACCGTTCGCTTCCGCGGCCTCGAACGCATTCATGGTGGGCCCGTAGTAGTTCCTGAACTCGGCAACCAGCGCCGACGGGGGGATGGGAAGGATGAATCTGTACGTCTCTCGATCGAAGGAGATCCTCTCCTGCGGGATGCCTGCCGCGGCGAATCGCTCGATGACGTTGCTCTCGATCCCCCACGTCATGGGGCTGATGAAGCCCTCGGGCGGCGGCGGCGAGTAGGCGGCGCTGATCTTCAGGATCTGCGCCACCAGCGTCGGGTCGTTCGGGATCCAGTTGCCCATGATGATCCGGCCTCCCGGCCGGGTCACACGCACCATCTCCTGGGCCACGTCGAACGGCTTTGGCGCGAACATCGCCCCGAAGATGCTCACGACGAGGTCGAAGGCGCCATCTTCGAGCTCGTGAAGATCGGTCGCGTCTCCTTCCTGGAACCGGCAGTTCTCCAGCCCGAGCTCCATCGCACGCTTGTTTCCCGCCTCGACGAGGTTGCTCGCGATGTCGACGCCCAGGACGTCCGCCCCGAGCTTCGCGGCCGGGATCGCCGTCGTTCCGTCGCCGCATCCGAGATCCAGGACCTTGAGCCCCCTGGTGATCCCGAATCCCTCGACCAGCGCCTCGCCGCTCTCCCGCATGCCCGCCGCGATGCGGGTGAAATCGCCCTTCTCCCACAGTGCCTTGTTCGGATTCACCTGAGGACCTCCTTCTGGTGGACGAACCGGGTAGTCGGGCGGGCAGGGCTCGAACCTGCGACCGGGAGGATAACGAGTCCTGACCGGTTCGTTCGGACCTCCTCGTTTGAGTACGTTATCGAGGAGTGTGGCTGCCGTTGCAGCCGTTGAGCTTCGACCGCACCGATTGAATCAGCTTGTGCCGCCTGCTTGCCGCCCGTCGCTCCTGCCCGATAGCAACGCGTCGCGGTCGAAGGCCCCCTCGACGACGGCCTCGACGCCTCGCGTGCGACCCTCGGAGACGCC
>JBBDTT010000112.1:0-6883 GCA_040904285.1 Actinomycetota bacterium | reverse complement strand
CGACACGTACGTCGCGCTGACGTCACCCCGCCCGTACCGGCGGGCGCTGTCCGCCGCCGTCCAGGACTCCGGAGCGGGCCACGCGGCCGCGCACTTCGGTCCGCAATGGCCGGCCCGGGCCGGCCGTCGGCGAGCCGGGTTCGTCCACCCGCCGAAGGCGGGGATGACCTTCACCGTCCGGCCCGTCTCGGATCGCACCGGGCCGGGCGGCGGGTTCACCAATCGCGACACCTGGTCGTTCACCCTCGGCGACCTGGAGGTGTTCTGAGCGTGTGCGCCCGGGGCGCCGCCATGGCCGGTCGCTAGAATCGAGCGATGCGCCGACCGGCCGCCTCCGCCACCGACCAGATCGCCTACCGGGCTCCGTTCTCCGTAGCCGCCTGGGGGCTGATCTTCTTCGCGGGCTTCATCGCCGTGGTCGTCTCCGGCACGTTCTCGGTGGAGCCGCAGGCCTACCTGGCGCTGGTCGCGGTGATCGCCCTGTTCGCGAGCCTGCTGATCCCGTTCGCCGCACGGCGCACGGTCGGGATCTCGCCCCGGTTCCTGGCCGTGGCCCTGCTCATGTTCGTGGTCGGGGCCCTGATCCGCTACCTGATCATCGAGACGGTGTACTCGGGAGTCTCGGACGCCCGCGGGTACTTCGGCGCCGGCCTGCAGCTGGCGGACCAGTTCCGCAACCTCGACTTCTCGAACCTGGTGCCGCCGTTCACGGACACGGCGGCGATCGAGTACTTCTCCGGGTTCCTGTACATGCTGCTGCCGCCCTCTCAGCTCGCCGGGTTCGTGGTCTCGGCCGCGATGTCGTTCATCGGGTCGTGGCATCTGTACAAGGCCTTCGTCACCTCGTTCCCGAACGGCAACCGCCGGCTGTTCGCGATCCTGATCTTCTTCCTGCCCTCGTTCTGGTACTGGACCACCTCGCTGGGCAAGGACGCGCCCGTGATGATGGGGCTGGGCGTCGCCACCTACGGGTTCGCCCTGATGTTCCGGCGACTGTCCGCCAAGGGTGTGTTCTACGCGATCCTCGGGCTGCTCCCGGTGGTGATCATCCGGGCCCCGATCGGCGCCGCCATCGGCCTGGCCGGGATGGCCGCGTACGCGCTGCGGCCCACCCGGGCCCGGAGCGCCCACGTGCAGGCGCTGTCCTACATCGTGTTCCTGCCGCTGTTCTTCTTCGCCGTCGTCGGATTGATCTCGGCGGCGCGCGAGCAGGTCGGCTCGCTGGAGGGGCTGGACTTCCAGACCGCATTCCAGACCCAGCAGGAGGCGAGCTTCAGCGGCGGCTCGAACTTCTCGCCGCCCAACCCGTTCTCTCCGGCCGGTTTCCCCGCGGCGCTGATCACGGCGGCCTTCCGGCCGTTCCCGTTCGAGGCCGGAGGACTCCTTCCGGTCCTCCAGTCGATGGAGGGCGTGCTGCTGCTCTTGCTGTTCCTCGCCAAGCGGCGCGAGGTGTGGCGGGCGCTGGCCTCGTGGCGCCAGAACGCGATGATCGTCATGGCCGTCGCGGCGTTCCTGATCATCTCGATCGAGCTGGCCAGCCTGGCCAACTTCGGTCTGCTGGCCAGACAGCGAACCCAGGTCCTTCCCTTCCTGGTGATGATCACGTGCATGGTGAAGCTGCCACGCCGCCAGAAGGTCGAACCGGCCGAGGACGGCTCGGCGCCGTATCAGGCGTGGGCATCCGTCACGCGCTCGTAACGCTCGCCAAGCGCGGTGTGAAGCTGGCGCTCCTGCCGGCGGCCATCGCGCGGCGGGAGCGTCGGCCGGGTCTCTACGTCCTGATCTACCACCGGGTCGGCGCGGGGATGCAGGCCGAGATGGACCTGCCGACCCCGACGTTCGCCCGCCACCTGGACCTGCTCCGGGACCGCCACGAGGTGGTCCGCCTCCGCGAGGGCCTGGAGCGGCTGGAAACGGGGTCCCTCGAACGGGACCTGGTCGCGGTCACATTCGACGACGGGTACGCGGACGTGCACGACCACGCCTGGCCCCTGCTCCGGGAGCGCGAGATCCCCTCGACGCTGTTTCTGGCCACGGGCTTCCTCGACGGCACCGTCGCGCCGCCGATCTCCCCGGGCGTGGAGAGCCGCGGCTCGGCGCCGGCCCGGCCGCTGCGGTGGGAGGACGTCCGGGCGATGACCGACTCCGGGCTGGTCGAGGTCGGCTCTCACACCGTGACCCATCCCGACTTCGACGGGATCGACGCGGACCGCGCCGAGCACGAGCTGACCGAGTCCAGGCGGGTCATCCGAGCGCGGCTCGGGATCGACGCGGAGCTGTTCGCCTACCCCCGCGCCATCGTCGGCCACGCCGAGCTCGTGGGCCGCCACTACCGGTGGGCGCTCGGGGGGGAGGGGCCGAAGAACGTGGCGGGGGAAACGGACCGGTTGCGCGTCCAGCGCACCCCGGTCCGGGCCAGCGACGGCGTGTTCTTCCTCCGCCGGCGTCTGAACGGCGCCGCACCGCTCGAGGACCGCCTCTACGCACGCCTGCGCAACCGGACGAGCTCGTGAAGCTCGTCCACCTGACGACGGTCGACCTGTCGCTGCGCGCCCTCCTGCTGAACCAGCTCGAGCGCTACGCGAAGGAGGGCTTCGAGGTCGTGGGCGTCTCCGCTCCGGGGCCGTACGTGGGCGAGCTCGAGGACCGCGGGATCCGGCACGTCCCCGTCAAGGCGCTGACCCGGGAGTGGACACCGCTCCAGGACCTCCGGGCCCTGCGGGAGCTCCGGCGGATCTTCCGTGACGAGCGGCCGACGATCGTGCACACCCATAACCCCAAGACGAGCGCGTTCGGCCGGCTCGCGGCGCGATCGGCCCGCGTGCCGGTCGTCGTCAACCCGGTGCACGGGCTGTACGCGGCGGCCGACATCGGCCGCATGAAGCGGGGGGTGGTGCGGCTGGCCGAGCGGGTCACGGCCCGGTTCTCGGACTTCGAGCTGTACCAGTCCGAGGAGGACCACCGGTGGGCGGTGCGGACCCGTCTGGTCCCCGAGCGCCGCGCGGGATGGCTGGGCAACGGCGTGGACACCCGCCGGTTCGACCGCTCGGCCGTCGACCCCGATCGCGTGGCGGCGCTGCGATCCGCCTGGGGCGCGGGGCCGGAGACGGTCGTCGTCGGCACCGTCGGCCGGCTGGTCCGCGAGAAGGGCTACCTGGAGCTGTTCCGCGCCGCCCAGGTGGTCCGCCGAGAGCACCCGAACGCCGTCTTCGTGGCCGTGGGGCCCGAGGATCCCTCGAAGGAGGACCGGCTGGACCCCCCGACGCTGGAACGCGTCCGGGCCCAGCCCGGGGTCGTCCTGGCGGGGGAGGGGGCCGGGGAGGACATGGCGGTCATCTATGCGGCGTTCGACGTGTTCTGCCTCCCGTCCTATCGCGAGGGCGTCCCACGCTCCGCCATCGAGGCCATGTCGACCGCGCTTCCCGTGGTGGCCACGGACATCCGGGGATGCCGGGAGGTCGTGGTGGACGGCGAGACCGGACTGCTGATCCCGCCTCGGGACCACGCCGCGCTGGCCCGGGCCCTGGGACGCCTGCTCGCCGACCGGCCGCTCGCCGCGGCGATGGGCGGGGCCGGGAGGACCCGTGCCGTGGAGCGCTTCGACGAGGACCTCGTGATCGAACGGACCTTGAAGGTCTACGACCGGCTGCTGAAGGCCAAGGGCCTGGGAGGGCTGCCCTCGTGATCGGCGCGGCGGTGGCCCTCGTCGTGACCGCGGTGACGGCGCCCCTTGCGCGCCGGCTGGGCCTCACGGTGGGCGCGCTGGACTTCCCGGGCGGGGGCCTGAAGCCACACCCCCAGCCCGTGTCCTACCTCGGCGGGCTGGCGGTGATGGTCGGGGTCGCGGCCGGCATGGCGGCCGCCGGTTGGCCGTTCCCGTGGGTCCTGCCGGTCGCGGTGTTCGGGATCGCCGTGGTGGGCCTCGCCGACGACGTGGGGGACCTCCCGCCGGCGCTCCGGCTGCTCCTGCAGCTGGGCCTCGGGGCGTTGCTCGCCTGGCGCGGGCTGGGGACCGACCCGTTCGACCTCGCGGTACTCGGCTGGGTCGTCGCGATCCTGCTGTTCGCGGGCACGGTCAACGCCGTCAACATGGTCGACGGCATGGACGGCCTCGCGGCCACCACCGCGGCCGTGTCGGCCCTGGGGCTGTACGTGATCGCGCTGCAGGGCGACCGGGCCGAGATCGAGGTCCTGCCGCTGATCCTGGCGGGCGCCGCGACCGGGTTCCTGCCGCTCAACCTGCCGTCGGCCCGGCTGTTCCTGGGCAACAGCGGGGCGTACCTGCTGGGCGGGACCCTCGCGGTGGTCATCCTGAACCTCGGGCAGAGCCTCCCCCTGCTGATCGGCGCGGGGACGTGCCTCGGGTTCTTCGCGCTCGACCTCCTGGCCTCGCTGATCCGCCGGACGCTGCGGGGCGACGCCCTCCTCGGCGCGTACCGGAACCACCTCTACGACCAGCTCCTCGCGCGCGGGCTGTCGGTGCCGCGATGCCTGGCGGTCTGCGTCGGGATCCACGCGGGACTGGTGGCGGTGGGCGTCGTGGCCGCCGCCACCTCCGCGGGGATCGCCGTGGCCATCGCGGCCGTGGCCTGGCTCGGCGCGCTGGTGGGCCTCGGCGTGAACGGCTTCATCAGCCGGTCGTGACCGCGGTGACGACCGGCGTCAGGCCGCTATCCTCGGGCCGATGAGGGTCACCGCCATCGGCCACGCCGGCCTGAAGGTCGAGACGGGACGGGCGTCCGTGCTCGTGGACCCGTGGTTCTCCCCGGAGGGAGCGTTCCAGGCCTCCTGGTTCCAGTACCCGTCGAACGAGCACCTGCTGGACGCCGACGGGCTCGAGCGGCCGACGGCCGTCGTGATCTCGCACGAGCACCTGGACCACATCGATCCCTGGTTCCTGGCCCGCCTGCCCGACGACGTGCCGGTGGCGGTTCCCCAGTACCCGTCGCCGGTGCTGCTCCGCAAGCTCGAGGCCGCCGGGCGCCGGAACGTGACCTCCGTGCCCCAGTGGGAGCCGTTCGAGATCGCCGACGGCCTGACCGTGTTCTTCGTGTCCGAGGAGTCCCCGATCAATCACGACTCGGCGATCGTCATCCAGGCCGACGGCCGGTCGCTGCTGAACCTGAACGACGCTCGGCTGTCGCCCATCCAGCTCCGGGAGATGCGAGCCAAGGTCGGCGGGACCGTGGACGTGTTCACGTTCCAGG
The DNA here is from genome assembly GCA_040904285.1 of Actinomycetota bacterium. Taxonomy (GTDB): domain Bacteria; phylum Actinomycetota; class UBA4738; order UBA4738; family JBBDTT01; genus JBBDTT01. Next base: position 1,676 of record JBBDTT010000112.1, on the reverse strand, counting down.
GCGCGGGGGCCTCCTGGTACCCCATGGTCTACGAGTACGAGCCCGAGAAGTCGGACCGGCTGTCCGGCCAGAAGCGGGCGGCGAAGTTCGGCTACACGAAGCGGACCATGGAGATCGTCGAGCCCGTGATCGGGTTGCCCTTCGCCGGGCCGCCCGCCTTCCTCGACCCCGAGCTATTCCACCTCAACCGGGAGATGGACCGGGGGATCTTCCCCGACCAGCGCCAGGTCGCCGACTGGCTGGCCGAACGCGGCCTGACCAACACCGAGGTTCTGCTCCCCGGGGACGCGTGGGACGCCGATGCCCGGCGGGTGGACCCCGATCCGCACTGGGCCGGGTTCGACCTGACCCGCGACCGCGAGGCCCACCTGGCCGAGTACGCGGCCCGCCGGCGCGGGGACGTGCAGGCCGTGATCGACCGCCACGCCGAGCCGGCCGAGTCGCTGTGGGAGCCGTTTCGTGATTACTTCGAGCGGCTCCTCGGGATGAGCGACTACTTCAACCGCCGGATCGGGATGCGCGTGGGCTTCGACGTGACCGGTCCGGGGGGAGGGGCGTGGGCGGTTGATTTCCGGGAGGGTTCGCGCGGGGTGTACCCGGAGATGGGCGAGGTCGGCTACCGGTACCGGTTCGCGGGACGGTGGCTCCCCCCGATCCTCGCGGGGACCGTGCCGTGGGAGGACTTCATGCTGTCGTGCCGGTTCGAGGCATGGCGGAGCCCGGACCTGTACAACGACCACCTGCTGGGCCTGCTGAAGTTCGCCGACGCCGACTCGCTCCAAGCCGTCGAGGCGTTCGAGACCTCACCGCTCGCCCAGGAGTACATCACCGTCCACGCCGAAGGCCGGTCGTACCGCATAGAGCGGTACTGCCCCCACGCGGGGAACGACCTGCTGGAGACGGGCGAGGTCCTGCCGGGGCGGATCCTGCGCTGCCTGGCCCATCACTACGAGTTCGACCTCGAGACCGGCGACTGCGTCAACGGCACCTGCCCCGCCCTCGAGACCGAACCCGCCGAGGAGTCCGTCCGCGACTGACGGGGTGTGCGCCGTTCGGGCTACGCCCGGACGATGTCCACGACGTCGATCACGAAGATCAGCGCGGCGTTCGCCGGGATGCCGGCGTCGGCTCGTCCCTCCGGGCCGTAGGCGAGGTCTGACGGGATGATCAGCTCCCGCTGGCCGCCGATCTTCACGCCCACGAGGCCCTGCTGCCAGCCCTCGATGACTCCCGGCTGGCCGAGGAACAGGGGGGACGGCTGACTCTCCCAAGAAGAACCGAACTCCTCGCCGGTGTCGAACAGCACGCCGACGTAGTTGACGATCACCGTGTCGCCGTCCTTGGCCGGTGGGCCCTCGCCCTGGCGCAGGTCGTTGATCACGAGCTCGGTGGGCGGCGGGCCGTCGGGGACGTTCACCGTCGGCTTGCCGCTCGACGGCGAGATGGGTGGCGTGGGCGCCCCGTCGTCGCCGAGGGACGAGGTCCTGCCGCACGCGCCGGTCAGCGCGATCGCGAGCAGCGTCAGCAGGGCGAGGCGTCGTCGCACGGGCGCGATCCTAGCGGTCGGACCCGGTCTTGACAGGTCTCGGGCTTCGGCAGTACCGTCACCTCCCGACTCGAACATATGTTCGAGTCGGGCTCCCGAATTGCGGTAAGGGGCCGGGATGTCGAAGGTC
>JBBDTT010000111.1:0-6888 GCA_040904285.1 Actinomycetota bacterium | reverse complement strand
GGGTTCTGCAAGAAGGGCGAGGCGGGCCCGTTCGCCCTGGAAGGGAACCTGCGGCTGGGGGGCTCGCTGCCCACCAACACCTCGGGCGGGATGCTCTCCGAGGCCGACGTCACCGGGTGGAACCACATCGCCGAGGGCGTGCGCCAGATCCGCGGCGAGGCGGACGAGCGCCAGGTCCCCGGCGCGGAGGTATGCGTGGTCTCCGGCCACGGCGGGTTCCAGGCCGCGCACGCGACCCTCGTCCTGACGAAGGACCCGCGATGACCGATCAGCCGAAGTCCACCGGTCGCGCCGCCGCGCCCGACATGGCCGTCATGGCCGGCCCGGTCGCCGAGCTCGTCGCCGGCGCGAAGCCGGTCGTGATCCCCGAGACGCGCGGGTTCTGGGAAGGGACGGTGAACGAGGAGCTCCGGGTCCAGCGGTGCGCGAACGGTCACGTCCAGCTCCCCGGCGGTCCCTGCTGCCGCGTCTGTCTGTCCCCGGATCTCACCTGGGAGCCCGCGACCGGGCGCGGGACCGTCTTCAGCTTCACCGTCGTGCACCACGCGCTGCATCCCCAGTTCATGGCGCAGATCCCGTACGTGCTCGCCGACGTCGAGCTCGAGGAGGGTCCGGTCATCACCAGCAACGTCACCGACGTGGCTCCGGACGACGTGTCGATCGGCATGCCGGTCGAGGTGTGGTTCGACGAACCCGGCGCGGACGCGTTCGGCACGCCGTACCGACTTCCGAAGTTCCGCCCGGCCGGGGGAGGATGATCGGAGCATGGACTTCGCGCTGACCAAGGAGCAGGAAGCCTTCCGCGAGATGCTTCGCGACTTCATCAAGCGAGAGTGCCCGCCGGAGCTCGACCGGCAGCTGGACGACGAGGGTCGCTACCCGTTCGAGCTGGTCCCGAAGGTCCGCGAGACCGGCCTGCTCGGGCTCCCCTTCTCCGAGGAGTACGGCGGGACCGGCGGCGACGTCTTCGACTTCGTCATCGCGATGGAGGAGGTCTGCTACGGCAGCGCGGCGGTGGCGAGCCTGTTCATCCTCCCCGTGTTCTTCGCCGGCGAGATGATCAACTTCAACGGCTCCGAGGCGCAGAAGCGCGAGTGGCTCCCGAAGATCGCGGCCGGCGAGCTCCGCGGCTGCTTCGGTCTGACCGAGCCCAACGCCGGCTCGGACGCCGTCCACATCGAGACCCGCGCCGTGGCCGACGGCGACGACTTCATCATCAACGGCCAGAAGACGATGATCTCCGGCGTCGACGTGGCGACCCACATGATGCTCGCCACGAACACCTCTCCCGGCGGGGACTACTCCGGGATGACGATCTTCATGGTCCCGATGGACACGCCCGGGATCCGCCACCGGCGGCTCGGCAAGATCGGCAGCGAGATCATCGGCCTGTTCGAGGTGTTCTTCGACGACGTGCGCGTCTCGAAGGAGCAGGTCATGGGCGGGCCCGAGATGGTGGACCAGGGCTGGCTGCAGCTCATGAAGCAGCTCGACCTGGAGCGGATCATGATCGCCGCCCAGTACACCGCGATGATGGCGCGGGCCACCGACGACGCGATCGCGTGGGCCAAGGAGCGCAAGCAGTTCGGCAAGCCGATCATCGAGTACCAGATGGTCATGCAGCTCCTCGCGGACATGACGATCGGCGTGCAGACCTCGCGCCTCCTCACCTACTACGCGGCGTGGCTGAAGCAGAACGGGATGCCCTGCAACGTCGAGGCGAGCCAGGCGAAGGTCTACGCGACCGAGACGGCGCGGAAGGTGTGCATCGACGGTATGCAGGTCATGGGCGGCTACGGATATCTGCGGGAGTACGACATGCAGCGGTTCGTCCGGGACTCGCTGCTCGGACCCATCGGCGGCGGGACGAACCAGATCCAGCGCCTGATCATCGCCAAGAACCTCTGATGCACCACGACGTCCGTCCCGAGATCGAGGAGGTCCTCGCGGGGATCCGCGCGTTCATCGAGCGCGAGGTGAAGCCCCTCGGCGAGGCCAACCCCGAGATCACGCGGTCCGAGGAGGTCGGCCCGGAGTTCTACGATCTGTGCCGCCAGGTCCAGCGCAAGAGCGTGGAGGCCGGCTACTACGCGATGTCCATGCCCGAGGACGTCGGCGGCGCCGGCCTGGGCGAGTACGAGATGTGCCTGGTCCGCGAGGAGATCTCGCGCACGTCCGGCAACCACCTGGGGATGCTGATGCTCGGCGACCTGCCGTTCGGCCCGAACATGATGCTGTACTCGCTCGCGACCGAGCACCAGCGCGAGAAGTACCTGCTTCCGCTGATGCGGGGCGAGGTGACGACCGGGATCGCGCTGTCCGAGCCCGAGGCGGGCTCCGACCTCGCCGCGATCAAGACCTCCGCGAAGCAGGCCGAAGGCGGCTGGGTCCTGAACGGCACCAAGCACTTCATCTCCAACGCCCCGTTCGCCGACTTCCTCCAGGTCCTGGCGAAGGTCGAAGGCGCGGAGGGCGGCGGGTTCTCGATGTTCCTCGTCGACCGAGACGCCTACCGGGTGGGGGAGATCCAGAAGACCATGGGGGGCGACGACATCCAGGCCGAGGTGATCTTCCAGGACTCGTTCGTCCCCGAGGACCACCTGATCGGCGAGGCCGGCCAGGCGTTCCGCTACGCGATCGAGTTCCTGGGCAACGAGCGCCTGACGATAGCGAGCTTCGCGATCGGCATGGCCGACCTGGCCCTGCGGGAGGCCAAGGCCTACGCCAAGCACCGGGTGACGTTCGGCAAGCCCCTCATCGAGAACCAGGCCATCCAGTGGATGCTCGCGGACTCCGACACTGAGCTCTACGCGGCGCGGGCCATGTGCTACGACGCGGCGAAGCGCGTCGACGCCGGCGAGGACGTCTTCCGGGAGATCTCCATGGCCAAGCTCTACTGCACCGAGATGGTGGGCCGCGTGGTCGACCGCGCGGTGCAGATCTTCGGCGGCATCGGGTACATGCGGGGCACGACCGTCGAGCGGCTCTACCGGCTGGCGCGGGTCATGCGGATCGCCGGCGGCAGCAGCGAGATCCAGCGCATGATCATCGCCCGCACCGGCTGACCCGCGGGTTCGCGATCAGTCGTCCTGTTCCCCCGCCTCCTCAGCGCGCCGTTCGAGCACGGCGTGTCCCCACAGCAGCGCCACGAAGCCCGCGACGGCGGTGACGATCCAAACGCACGTCAGGATTCGCGATATCGGCCGTTAAAGTCGCGGTACTTTTTGGCTCCTCTATATCCAGAGATGGAAGGGGTAACCGTGGTGCCGCCGCGGCTTACCGCTGTGGAACGTGCGTATCGGGAGCACGCCGCTGCGATGTGGAGGGCAATGTTCCTGCTGGCCGGCGACGCGGAGATCGCCAGCGACGCCGTTTCAGAGGCGTTCGCCCAGGCCCTCCGTCGAGGCGATCAACTCCACTCTCCCGAGCGATGGATCTGGCGAACAGCCTTTGCGGTTACCCGCGGCATGCTCAAGGAGCGAGGCAGGATGACGTTCGATCCGCCGGATGTGCCAGCCGAATCGTCTCCCGCGTTGTTCGAGGTCTTCGACGCGCTTCGTCCTCTCTCGAGCAGGCAACGGGGCGCCGTGATCCTCCATTACTTCGAGGACCTGCCGATCACCGAGGTGGCGAAGCGGCTCGGCTCGACTCCCGCGGCGGTGGGAGTCCATCTCCATCGAGCCAGGAAGCATCTGCGCCGACTATTGGAGGAACCCGATGCCTAGACTGCGCCGAGCCTTTCGGGACGCCTACGCGCGCATCCCGACTCCCGACCTCTGGAGCACGATCGAGGACCGCGAGCCTCGTCACCCGCCGTCCCGCCCACGGCTGGTGGCTGCGCTTGCTGCCGTTTCCGTTGCCGCTCTTGGCCTCATCCTTCTCGCTCGAGTCTTCCCGGCCGGCTCCCCCAGCCCCTCGTCCCCCAGCCCCGTCCCCTTCCCAACCTCTCCTGGTGCTGCCGGGCGGAACGGCCTGATCGCTTTCATACGGGTAGACCCGTCGACCGTGCGCGAGGGGGTGCCGCGCGCCGGATACCTCTATGTCGCTCAACCTGATGGAAGCCGCGCCGTGCAGCTTGGGCCTGCCAGCCGAGGGGCCCCGGCGTGGTCCCCCGCGTGGTCCCCCGATGGCGCACGGCTCGCCTTCGAGCGCGTCGGGGGGATCTACGTCACCGACGCCGAGGGTCGGCAGACCACTCAGGTGGTGCCCTGTAGGCCCGGGTGCCTCGGGCTCGGCTCGCCCGCCTGGTCACCGGACGGGGGGACGCTCGCTTTTCTCGGTGACCTGAAAGGTCGCCATGGCTTGTGGACGGTCAATTCCGACGGGTCCCAATTGAAGTTGCTGAAGGAGGGCTCCTTCGGTTCCCCGGACTGGTCGTGGGATGGGAGGCTCGTGGCGGTCAGCGGGCAAGTGCCGGTCAGCGAGGATCCGAACGCCGAAGGGCTCTTTCTCGTTCGCGCGGATACGGGTGAGACGGAAAGGGTGATCCACCTTCGGCCTCTGGGGTTGGGTGTCGTGTCGGGGGTGTCGTGGTCTCCGAAGGGGGACTGGTTGGCTTTCGGCGCTGTAAGCGCAGACGGCGGCTTCGAGCGCGCTGGGATCTACTTGGTGCGGCCTGACGGCAGCGACCTCAGGCGGTTGACCGTTCCGGCCTGTCCCCCGGACCACTGCACCGATCTCGGTCCCGCCTGGTCCCCCGACGGGCAGCAGATCGTCTTCACGAGAGCCGGAGACGAGCGAGGCACCGATGGGAATGAAGGTGACCTGTACGCGGTGGACGTGGAATCAGGTGCGATCACGCCGCTCACCACCGGGCCGGGCCTGGACTGCTGCGCGTCCTGGCAGCGATTGTCGAGAGACTGAGGCGGCTCGATCTGGCGCTTCCGCGGTCCGGCCGACCCCGACCCGTTCTCCGGGCCGGGTCGAAGAGCTCACAGCTCCACGACCATGCCGTCCTCTGCGACCTCGTCGGACACCCGGTCCAGGTTCGCCAGGAGCTCGGGCCCCGGATGGGTGAGGACCAGCCGCCGGACTTCCAGTCGGGCTCGCTCGTGCTCGAGGTTCCGGTAGCTCAGGTGGAACGGGACGGCCTTGTCGAACGTGTACGCCTCGCACACGAACAGGTCCGCCCCGCGAGACAGCTCGACGAGCACGTCGGTCCACTCGGTGTCGCCGGAGAACGCGACGACGCGCCCGCCGTAGCCCACGCGCAGCCCCAGCGACGGCGCCCCGCTCTCGTGGACGACCTCGAAGGGGAGGACGCGCGCCGGACCGACGACCGAGGTCTCGCCGGGCGCGAGCTCGACGACCTCGACGGCGAACCTCCGGCGGACCGACGATGAACCCGGAAACAGCACCTCCATCGTCCGATCCAGCCGCTCGCCCGTTCCGGCCGGGCCGGCGATCACCAGCGGGAGCTCGCGGCGAGAGAACTGGCCGTCGAGGATGAGAAAGGGCAGCCCGCCGAAGTGGTCACCGTGCAGGTGCGTGAGCAGCACGAACCCGATGGCCGAGGGGTCGACACCGGCCTGCTTCATCGCAACCAACGAGGAGACGCCGCAGTCGACCAGCACGTCGGCGCCGGCGCCGCGCAGCTGAAGGCACGCCTGGAAGCGGCCTCCGTCCCCGAAGGCATCCCCGGACCCGAGGAACCTGACCGAGACCTCACTCACGGGGGAGATCCTCCCGGAGCGCGGCCTTGTCGACCTTGAACATCGGGGTGAGGGGGAGCTCCGAGCGGACCTCCACGCGGTCCGGGGCCTTGTAGTCGGCGATCCGGGCCGCCACGAACGCCCGCAGCTCCTCCTCGCCCGGCGGGTCGGACGGGTCCTCGGCGACGACGAGGGCCAGGCTTCGCTCCCCCAGGACCTCGTCGGGCACACCGAGCACCGCGGCCAGCTTCACCTTCGGGTGCTCCAGGAGGACCCCCTCGACCTCGGCGGGGTACACGTTGTAGCCACCTCGGATGTAGACGTCCTTGGCCCGGCCGAGAAGGCGGAGGTTGCCGTCCTCGCGGAGCTCGCCCACGTCGCCCGTGTGGAAGAAGCCCTCCGGGTCGATCCCGGAGTCCTCCTCGTCCCAGTAGCCCGCGAACATCGCGGGCGACCGGACCAGGATCTCGCCTCCGTCGCCGATGCGGACCTCGACCTCGGGCAGCGGTCGGCCGACGGTGTGGGCCACGACCTCGTCGGGGTCACCCGGCCGGGTGGCGCAGCAGAGCCCGACCTCGGTGCAGGAATACCGGACGACGACCGGGACCCCGAGCGACTCCCGGATCTCCGCCACGAGCTCCGGCGAGACGGGCGCGCCGCCGACGATGCATTCCCGCACGCTCGACAGATCGCGCGCCGCCAGGTCCGGTTCGCGCAGCATCAGGACCAGCTGGGTGGGGATGCCGCCCATGTGGGTGATCCGCTCGCGCTCGATCAGGTCCAGCGCGTCGGACGCGCTCCACGCGCCGGTCGGAAAGACCGTGCACGTGTGCCGGTCGATCGTCGCGGCGATCTTCGTCATGAACGCCATGTGCGCGAGCGGCACCCCCGACAGCGTCCGGCCCGACGGCCGGGGATCCAGGGCGGCCTCGATCCGAGCGATCGCGTCGAGGGCGGACTCGCGGTACATCGCCCCCTTGGGATGGCCGGTCGTCCCGCTCGTCCACACGATGGCGACGACCGGGTCCTCGGAGGGCTCGGCCCGGCCCGGGATCGCGGGCGACAGCGCGCGCAGGCCGTCCTCGGAGACCAGCGCCCGCGCGCCGGACCGCTCGAGGATGAAGCCGATCTCGCGCGGTCCGAGCCGCGGGTTGATCCCGCTCGTGACCAGGCCCGCCTTCGCCGCGGCCAGGTAGGCGACGGGGTACTCGGGGGTCGACGGCAGCAGCAGCGCCAC
>JBBDTT010000110.1:0-6953 GCA_040904285.1 Actinomycetota bacterium | reverse complement strand
CTTTCGATGACGCGAACAGCCAGGCCTTCGGCTTCGAACCAGCGCCGCACGAGGCAGAACACTGACTTCCCGTTCTTACAACGTGACTGATCCGTCTACCGGTGACCCCGAGGGCACAGGGTTCGGAGAGGGTCTGCTGGGCGTCCACGATCACACCAGTATCGAGGCCACGGGGGGGCGAAAGGTGAACGGCCGGCTTGCCATTCTACGACCTAGGCTTTAGCCTAGTTAGAGATGAGGGCTCTAACGGTCCGTGCGTTGCGGCGGCGGCGAGGGTGGACGCAGGCCGACCTGGCCGACAGACTCGGGACCGATCCGGTCACGGTTTCTCGCTGGGAGCGGGGAGTTTCCCGGCCTCGTCCGTCCGCGCAGGTCCGTCTTCAGGAGCTGGCCACGCCCCTGCCCGCGGACTTCTCCCGACTGGTGTGGGTCGTCGGCGAAGACCTTGCCGAGCGAAGCCTGCGCCGGGTCGTCCTGCTCTCGTCTCGCCCACCCGTCCACCGGTTCGCGGTCGACCCCACCCGGCGGCTGCGGGAGGTCGACCGCGCTCTGCGGGAACAGGAGGAGCTGAAGTCCGCTGTTGCCCGGCTCGGGCGATGACGGGCACGCTGACCGACGCGCTGCTCGCGGTCCACGCGATCCTCGAGGACGCCAACGTGCCTCACGCCCTCTGCGGTGGACTGGCTGCCAACCTCTACCGGGACGAGGTTCGAGCGACCTCTGACGTGGATCTGGCGGTGGCCGTCGGACCCGCGCGCCTGGTCGCGCTGGTCGAAACGTTCGATGCGGCGGGATGGCGCGCCGAGGCGTATTGGAAGCGGGGAGATCAACTCAGGCTCTCGCGTCAGGATCTGCCGCGGGTCGACTGCATCGTCGCGACCACCGAGTACGAGCGGAGCGCGATCGACCGAGCGGTGCCCTTCAAGCTCGAGGGCGCGGACCTTCGGGTCCTCACCGCCGAGGACCTCGTCGTGTTCAAGCTCGCGGCCGGGCGCGCCAGGGACTACGAGGCGGTGGCCGCCGTGATCAACGCGATGGGCCGCCGCCTCGACGTCGAGTACGTCCGGGGATGGCTCGACCAGCTCGGCGTCCCGGACACGTGGGACCGGGCGATGGCGGAGGCTCGCCATGAGGCGGAACGCTGACCGCTGAGGGGTCAGATCTTCCGCGAGTACCGGATCGTGCAGCCGGGGAGGTCGCATGATCCGGTGAGCACCAGGGTGTTCGCCTCGGGTTGCACGAAGCGGAAGCTCTCGCCGTCGGGATACCGGATGGGGGTGCACCCGGTCGTCCCGCAGAACTCCGTGGGGAACGCGTCCTCGATCTTCGTGCGGATCGTGGACAGCTCCGCGAACACCTCGTACGTCCCCGCCAGGTACACGTTCGTGCCGGCCGTATACTGGGTGGTCTGCGAGAACCGAAGGCTGTCCTGCAGGATCAGCTCGACCTCGGCGTGGCCGCCGGCCGGGTCCTCATAGGCGCCATGCCACACCCCCGCGATGCCCGTGGCGGCCACCGCCGGGCCGTCTCCCGGATCCCCGGCCCCGCCCGGGGCGAGGGCGGGCGATGCGTTCCCGCATCCGACGAGGGACGCCAGCCCCACCAGGGCGAGGAACCGGAGCGTCGGAGTGCCCACGCTCCGTATCTTCGGCACACCGGGCGCCGACCTTCAGGTCAGGTCACGTACTGGAGGCTGGGACCTACGAGCTAGTCCCAGAAGCTCCTGGCGAGGCGGAGCCAGAGCTGGGTGGTCAGGTCCAGGGACCCGACGTCGACCTTCTCGTTGTCGCCGTGGAACATGGAGAAGAAGTCCTTCATGTCCATCGTCTCGCTGAACAGGCCGTAGCCGTAGGACACCGTGCCGATGCGGCGCCAGTACCGCGCGTCGGTCGCGCCGACGATCATGAACGGCACGTTCTGCGCGCCGGGGACCAGGCTCGAGGCCGCCGACTGCAGGACGTCCCACAGCGGCGTCTGGGTCGGCGACGCGCTGGCCAGGTCGTTGCTGTCCGCAACGATCAGGTCGTCCTCGTACAGGTCGCCGAGGGCCGCGGCGAGCTGGGCCCGCACCGACTCGGCGGTGTCCCCGGGCAGCGTGCGGATGTCGACCTGCACCTCGACCTCGTCGGGGATGACGTTCGTCTTCACGCCGCCATGGACGACGGTCGGGGCGAACGTGGTGTGCGCCGACGCGTGGAGAAACCGGGCGATGCCCAGGTCGGTCTCGGCGAGGCCCTCGCAGAACTCGATGATCGCGTCGGGATCGAGGAGCGCGGTCGCGAACGGCCCCGGCAGCTCGAGGCCCTCGACGAACCCGCGCCACGTGTCATGGATGACCGCCTCGGGGCGGTACTCGGCGAGACGTTTCACGATCTCGGCCGCCTTGATCAGCGCGTTGTCCGTTCGGAACGGCATCGAGGCGTGGCCCGCCGTGCCCGTCACCCGGATGCGGCACCAGTACGTGCCCTTCTCCGCCACGCTCACCGGGAGCTTCGGCCCGCCCGAGCCCAGGGGCATCCGGAACCCGCCCGTCTCGGTGACCAGGTAGTCGGCCCGGACGTCCTCGGCCGCGTTCTCGGTGAGCCACTTGGCGCCGTGGGTCCCCAGGGCTTCCTCGTCGGCGACGCCCAGGAACGACAGGGTCCCCCTCGGCCTGAAGCCCTCCTCGGCCAGCCGACGGAACGCGACCGCCATCGACGACGTCAGGTTCAGCATGTCGATGGCGCCGCGGCCCCACACCTCGCCGTCGATGAGCTCTCCGCCGAACGGATCCTCGCGCCAGTTGGCGGCGTTCACCGGGACCACGTCCATGTGTCCCATGAGCATCAGGCTCGGCGCGGTGGGGTCGCTGCCCTCGATGCGCGCCAGCAGGTTGCCGCGGCCGGGGAGGGGTTCGTAGCGCTGCATCGCCACCCCGGCGGGCTCGAGGTACGACTGGAGCAGATCCGCGTTGCGGACCTCCTGGCCCGAGGCCTCGGTGCCGTCGTTCACGCACGCGTTGCGGATCAGGTGCTGCAGGAGATCGGTGACCTCGTGGACGAGCTCAGGCATGCAGATGGCCTCCCATACCGGGAGGCCATCTTAGGAGGTGGGGCGGGGGCGCCTCTCGGGCGCCTCCGGTTGCCGTCTAGCGGAGCAACAGGACGAGCAGCACGATCAGCAGGATCAGACCGCCGATGCCGATGTACATGTTGCCCTCCTTTCGCTCTCCCCTTGTGATACCCGGGGGAGTGCGAGGTCAATCGCGGGAGGGCGTGGTCCCTAGCTGCCGACCGGACGACTCAGGTCGTCGGCGATCCTGCGGATGTCGTCGGCCGAGTAGCGACGGTGACCGCCCAGCGTGCGCGAGTGGGGCAGACGGCCCTCTTTCGCCCAGCGGGTGATGGTCTTCGGCGAGACATGCAGCATCGCGGCGACCTCGGCCGTGCGGAGATAGGCCGGGAGTACGGGCGATGTACCGTCCATTTTGGGGGCGCTCCTTTCTGGAGTGAGCGCCTTGTACTGTTTCACCGTTTCCAGACCGGTGTCAAGGCTCAGGGCGTTGGCGACTCGCTCGGCGAAGGAGTGGGCGTGGGCTCCTCGCTGGGCTCCGGCTCGGGTTCCGGCTCCGGGTCGGGTTCGGAGCCCGGGGGCGGACCGACCTCGTTCGGGTTGGCCGGGTTGAACGAGGGGGCCGGCGCGACGAAGGCCATGTCGCGCACGAACCTGATCGCCGCGGCCAGGTTCAGGTAGCCCGCGCCCACCTGGTACTCCTCGTAGGGGGTGCCGGAGTACTCGGGCCAGGTCTCCGGGTCCTCGACCCGGCTCGTCCCGCACGGCGGGTAGAACACGATCGTCAGGTCGATCCCACACGGCCAGTCGTACCAGCCGTCCTTCTCGGTCATGGGCGAGGCGGAGCCGACGAGCACCGCCTTCACCTCGTCCGGGGAGAGGAGGCGCCGCAGGAAGCGAAGGGCGGCGCTCTGGATTACCGCGATCGCGCCGGTCACGTGTGGCGCGGCCATGCTCGTGCCGGACGACCCGACGTAGTACGGGTCGTAGGCGGGCTTGGGTCCCACGCAGGCCGGCGGCTCGACGGAGCCACAGGACACCGCGGTCTGCGCCGACGCCAGGTTGCGAGCGGCGCGGATGTTCACGCCCGGCGCGGTGAGCGTGGGCCTGTAGGTGACGGGGACGCCGTCGATCGACACCTGCTCGTAGGGGTCGCCCCGCGAGGAGAACCCGCCCAGGTACTGGGATCCCGGCCGGTCGCCGTAGCCGGCGCGGTCCTTGCGGCCGGCGGCGACGGAGATCGTCCAGGGGGCGGAGCCGTAGACGCTGAACCGGCAGGTGCCTGGTCCGGCCACGCGGCTGGAGCCCGAGGGCACCGTGTCGCACGTCGAGCCGCCCGCGTCGTCGCCGGTGCGGTTGCCGGCGCCGGTGTTGCCGGTGGTGAACACCACGGCGATGCCGGCGGCGTGCAGGGCCTTGGTGGCCACGTTGATCGGGTGGGTCGAGTCGAACCGGCCCCGGCCGTCGTCCTGGCTCCGCCCCCAGGAGTTGTTGACCGCCACCACGTTGAGCTCGGGATGGGTGAGCAGGTCGTCGAAGCCGGCGAGCGGGTAGAAGATGCTCGCTCCGTCCCCCACGCCGAGGCTCACCAGGCCGGCCCCCGGCGCCACGCCGGTGTAGAAACCGGCCGAGGCCTTGCCGTCACCGACCATCGTCCCGGCCACGTGTGTGCCGTGTCCGCTCGTGGTGTCGAAGTTGCACCTCGAGGGGCACTCGATCGCCGTGGGAGGCAGGAACGCGATGCCGACCGGGCCGGTGCCCAGGAACTTGACATTACGCACCACCCGACGCTGGAGGTCCGCGTGTTGGCCGTTGACGCCGCTGTCCACCACGGCGATGTTCACCTTTCGCCCCGCCGCCGGACGGCCGTCCCAGCCGCCGGCTCGGTACTGCGCGAGCTTGCTCGGGCCCTCGAAGATGAGCGGGACCGACCTGTTCAGGTCGAACCGGATCGGCTCGTCCGGGTGGATGGCCACGACGCCGGGCAGGCGCGCGGCTTCCACCAGGCTGGGCAGCGGGCCTTCGATCGCCACCATGGGCAGCGCCGCGAGCGTCTGACCGCGCAGCCCGAGGACGCGCAGCGACGTCACGAGCGCGCTCCGGGAGACCACGGCGGGGTCGAACCGAATGATCGCCCGGGTGCCGTGCAGCGCGGCGATCTGCTTCTCGATGAGCGCGGCCCGCGTGACGGGGGCCGGCCGGGAGGTCGCGCCTGCCCCGGGCGATCCGGCGACCAGGCCGGCGACCAGGCCGAGGGCGAGCAGGGCGGTACGGAGACGGCGGGCGGAGTGCACGGGCGTTCCTCCTCGTTGAGGTTGAGCCGTGGCCGGACGGGGGCGGGCGTTGGCTCGGGCAGTGGGCGGTGAGCGTACAGGTACGACCCGGGCGCGCCGATTCCTGCTTGTTCCGCCGGGGTTCGCCGCGGCCGGGGGTCAGGCTCGGTCGAGGATGACGACCGGGATCTGGCGGGTGGTCCGCTCCTCGTAGGTCGCGAAGCCGGGCATCAAGCGCTTCTGTGCCTCCCAGATCCGCTCCCGCTCCTCGCCCTCGGCCACGCGAGCGACCACGTCCAACGTTTCCGTACCCACCTCGACGATCGCCTTCGGGTTCGCCACCAGGTTGTGGAACCAGTCCGGGTTCGTGTCCGAGCCGCCCTTGGAGCCGAACACCGCGACGGACCCGTCGCCGAGGTCCTGATACGCGAGTGGGCTGACGCGTTCGGTGCCGCTCCGGGCCCCGAAGTGGTGGAGCAGCAGGATCGGCCGACCCTCGAAGGGACCACCCACCCGGCCCTCGTTCGTGCGGAACTCCTCGATGATGCTCGCGTTCCAATCGGCCACGGCACGCTCCCACGTCGTTCACCGGTGCAACGCGATCGGGCCGGGGTTTGTGCCCGGCCTCAGCCGAGCCGGTACTCCTCCCGCTCGACCTCAACGATCTCGTACGGGCGCGTCGTCATGACTTCCGCTCCCGCTCCTCGGCTTCGGCGAGGTGCGCGAGGCGATCCAGGTCCGACTCCCACATCGCCTTCAGCACCGAGCGGAGCGGCCCGAGGCGCGCCCGATCGGCGCGGTACAGGCGGGTCGTCCCGCGCCGCTGGATCCGCACCAGGCCGGCGTCCTCGAGCACCCGCAGGTTCTGGGAGATCGCCGGCCAGCTGACGTCGAAGTGCGACGCGATGTCGCCGGAGGAGAGCTCGCGGTCCCAGACCAGCCGGAGGATCTCGCGGCGGCGGGGGCTGGCGATCGCCCGAAGCGCGGTGTCCTGCATGCGGGCATTCAACCACACCGGGGCCGAGTCCTGAGGCATGCACTAAATTAAGTAGACGATTGAGCATGGCTTCGGTTCGGGGCGCCCTCGGCGCGTCGGCTTCCCGCCGCGGCCGCTACCGTTCCCCGGCGTGAGCGAGGGGAGCCGGCGGGTCACGCAGGAAGCGGCGCGGCGGATCGCCGTGCGCGCCCAGCTCCTCGACGGCTCCGCGCGAGGGGTCCTCGAGACCGTGCGCCGGCTCGGCTTCCTGCAGCTCGACCCGATCGCAACCGTGGCGACACCCCAACACCTGGTGCTGTGGAGCCGGCTGGGGCCGTTCGAAACGGCCGAGCTCGATCGTTTGCTCTGGACCGAGCGGGTGCTGTTCGAGTGGAACGCCTTCGTCTATCCGATCGAGACGCTGCCTCTCCTCCAGGCGGGGATGCGGCGGCGCCGGCCCCCGAGGACCAGCTGGGAGCGCTGGAGCCGGGAGTGGCTGAAACGCAACGCCGCGTTCCGTCGGTACGTGCTCCGGGAGCTGGAGCGGCGCGGCCCGCTGCTGTCACGAGAGCTGGAGGATCGATCCACCGACCCCAGGGTCGACGGCGAGCGGTGGGTCGGCACGCGGCAGGTCGGCCACATGCTCGAGACGC